>JBIIOB010000067.1:0-8230 GCA_044337125.1 Bacteroidia bacterium | reverse complement strand
GTTGGATTGCAATTTAATACAATTGGAATAAGTGATGGGATAACCAATGGAACAGAAGGGATGCGTTATTCTTTGGTTTCTAGGGAGGTTATTGCCGACTCAGTTGAAGCTGTAACAGCTGCACATTATTATGATGGATTAATTACAATTGCCGGTTGTGATAAGAATATGCCAGGAATGACAATGGCAATGATACGTGTTAACCGACCATCATTGATGGTGTATGGTGGTACCATTGCATCTGGAAATTATAAAGGAAAAAAATTAAATATCGTTTCGGCTTTTGAAGCATTGGGTGAAAAATATGCAGGTAAAATAAGTGATGAAGATTTTAAAGGTGTTATAAAAAATGCATGTCCAGGTGCCGGTGCTTGTGGCGGCATGTACACAGCAAATACAATGTCTTCTGCAATTGAAGCAATGGGCTTGAGTTTGCCTTACAGTTCATCAAACCCAGCAATGAGTGATGCAAAAAAAGAAGAATGTTTAGCAGCTGGAAAATATTTGAAATTATTATTGGAGAGAGATATTAAACCTTCTGATATTCTTACAAAAAAGGCATTTGAAAATGCTTTAACGGTTGTGGTTGCTTTAGGTGGTTCAACCAATGCTGTGTTGCATTTGTTAGCAATGGCAAAAACTGCTAATATCGATTTTACATTGGAGGATGTAACATGCGTTAATGAAAGAACACCTGTGATAGCAGATTTAAAGCCAAGTGGAAAATACTTGATGGAAGATGTTTTTGAAATAGGTGGTGTTCCTGCCGTAATGAAATATCTCTTGACGAAAGGATTGATACATGGTGATTGTTTAACAGTTACTGGAAAAACAATAAGCGAAAATCTTGAAAATGTTGCCTTGTTAAATGAAACACAAGATGTGATTTTGACAGTTGAAAAACCATTAAAATCTACTGGACATCTTCGTGTATTATATGGAAACCTAGCGCCAGAAGGTTCTGTTGCTAAGATAACAGGAAAAGAAGGGGAAGTGTTTTCTGGTAAGGCCATCGTTTTTGAAAATGAATTTGAGTGTATTGTTGGTATTCGTGAAGGTAGAGTTAAAGCTGGTCAGGTGGTGGTTATCCGAAATGAAGGGCCTAAAGGTGGACCTGGTATGCCTGAAATGTTGAAACCAACTTCAGCATTAATTGGAGCTGGTTTAGGTAATAGTGTTGCATTAATTACTGATGGTCGTTTTTCTGGAGGAACGCATGGTTTTGTTGTTGGACATGTTAGTCCAGAAGCATTTGATGGTGGTCCAATTGCATTGGTGAAAAATGATGACTTCATAACCATTGATGCTGTTAGCAATCAAATAACAATTGATTTAACGAATGAAGAATTAGAACAACGAAAAAAAGAATGGAAACAACCAGAGCTAAAAGTAAAATTTGGTGTATTGTATAAATATGCAAAACTGGTTAATTCAGCAAGCAAAGGTTGTTTAACAGATTTATAATTTTAAAATGAAACCGCATACTAAATATAATAAAGAAGTTACTGGTGCTGAGGCCGTAATATTATCCCTACTTGATTTGCAGGTTACGGATGTTTTTGGATATCCAGGTGGCGCCATCATGCCAGTGTACGATGCGTTGTATGATTATACCAATCAATTAAATCACTATTTAGTTCGTCACGAACAAGGTGCTACGCATGCCGCACAAGGGTATTCACGTATCTCTGGTAAACCAGGTGTTGTGTTTGCTACTTCGGGTCCTGGTGCTACAAATTTAATCACAGGAATTGCCGATGCACAAATTGATTCTACACCTATGGTTTGTATAACTGGGCAGGTAGCTTCTCATCTTTTGGGAACAGATGCATTTCAAGAAACAGATGTAGTAGGTATATCCATGCCTGTTACAAAATGGAACATACAAGTTACAAAAGCAGAAGACATCGCTCCAGCAATTGCCAAAGCATTTTACATTGCAACATCTGGTCGACCAGGTCCTGTATTGGTGGATATCACAAAAGATGCACAGTTTGGGAAAACAATTTATTCTTTTCAAAAATGTGAAAGCATAAGAAGTTATTTCCCAACTCCTAAGGTAAATGTTGATGATGTTGATGCTGCAGCAGCTTTAATAAATAATGCTGAGCGTCCTTATATACTTTGTGGACATGGTGTATTATTATCGGGTGCCGAAAAACAATTGTTAGCATTAGCTGAAAAAGCTCAAATACCTGTAGCATCCACCTTGTTGGGATTATCTGCATTTCCTCCACAACATCCACTTTATGTTGGGTATTTAGGAATGCATGGAAATTATGGTCCTAATCTTTTGACCAACGAATGTGATGTGTTGATTGCAATTGGTATGCGATTCGATGACCGCGTAACAGGAAATGTTAGCAAGTATGCCAAGCAAGCAAAGGTGGTTCATTTTGAAATTGATCCAGCCGAAATAAATAAAATAATACCCGCAGATGTTGCAGTGTTGGGTGATGCCAAAGAATCACTAGAGTTATTGCTTCCGAAAATAAAAAGTAAAGAAAGAAAAAACTGGTTACAACGTTTTGCCGATTGCAATGAGATCGAAAATAAAAAAGTAATTGAATCAGCAATCCATCCTAATTCTGAAAAATTACGCATGGCCGAAGTTGTTCATCAGTTACATGAATTGAGTAATGGAAATGCAGTGGTTGTTACGGATGTAGGTCAACACCAAATGATAACATCTCGTTATTATAAATTCAATAACCCGAATCATTCCATAACATCGGGTGGATTAGGAACAATGGGATTTGGCTTGCCTGCAGCAATAGGTGCAAAAGTTGCAATGCCTCAAGAACAGGTTGTTGCTGTTTTGGGAGATGGTGGATTTCAAATGACCATACAAGAATTGGGTACCATCATGCAAAGCAATATTGCGGTGAAAATTTTGGTACTGAACAATAACTTTTTAGGAATGGTTCGTCAATGGCAACAACTATTTTTTGACAGAAGGTATTCGTTTACTGAAATGAAAACGCCTGATTTTATAATGGTTGCCAATGGTTATGGAATAAAAGGTAAAAAGGTAACCGAACGAGCAAATTTGCAAGATGCATTAAAAGAAATGCTTGAATCAACAGATGCTTACTTGCTCGAAGTTGTAGTAGAGAATGAGGAAAATGTTTTCCCAATGGTTGCAACTGGAGCTAGTGTTGCTGAAATAAGATTAGAATAAAATTAATAGACATGAAATCAACATATACTATATCCATATTCACAGAAGATCGAATAGGATTATTAAATAGAATAACAATCATTTTTACCCGTAGGCATATTAATATCGAAAGTATTACAGCCAGCGAAAGCGAAGTAAAAGGAATTTATCGCTACACAATTGTTGTTTCGGTTACAAACGACCTGGTCGAAAAACTAGTAAAACAAATTGATAAACAAATTGAAGTATTAAAAGCTTTTTATCATTTGACACCAGAGATTGTAAGTCGTGAAATTGCTTTGTATAAAGTTTCAAATATTGCATTGAAGGAGAATGAACTTTTTACAAAAGTGGTTAATGAGCATCATGCAAAAATCATTAATGTTTCAGCTGATTATATTGTGGTAGAAAAAACAGGAGATGAATTAGAGATAAACAACTTGTTTTCACAATTGGAACAATTTGGAATGTTAGAATTTGCTAGAAGTGGCAAAGTTGCAGTTACAAAGCCAATGAAAACGCTTACAACGTATTTAAAAGAAATAGAAAATAATAGTAAAACAACAATAAAACATTTTAATAACAACTAAATTATGGCACAAATAAATTTTGGAGGCGTTTTAGAAAACGTTGTAACACGTGAAGAGTTTACATTGGATAATGCACGTAACGTTTTAAAGGATGAAACTGTAGCAGTTATCGGTTATGGTGTTCAGGGGCCCGGACAATCTTTGAATTTAAAAGATAATGGAATCAATGTAATCGTTGGTCAGCGTAAAGGTGGTAAGAGCTGGGATAAAGCTTTAGCAGATGGTTGGGTAGAAGGTGTAAATCTATTTGAAATTGAAGAGGCTTGTAAACGAGCTACTATCATACAATATTTATTGTCGGATGCAGGACAAATTGCTTCATGGCCAGTTATAAAACCATTTTTGACTAAAGGGAAAGCATTGTATTTCTCTCATGGTTTTGGCGTTACATTTCATGAACAAACAGGCATTGTTCCTCCAACAGATGTAGATGTAATTTTGGTTGCTCCAAAAGGTTCGGGTACCTCTTTACGTAGATTGTTTTTACAAGGGAAAGGATTGAATTCTAGTTATGCAATATTTCAAGATGCAACTGGAAAAGCAAAAGATAGAGTTCTTGCTTTAGGAATTGGTGTTGGTTCAGGTTACTTATTTGAAACAGATTTTAAAAAAGAAGTTTATTCGGATTTGACAGGTGAGCGTGGAATATTAATGGGTGCATTAGCAGGTTTGTTCGAAGCACAATACAATGTATTACGTGAAAAAGGACATTCACCATCCGAAGCATTTAATGAAACAGTGGAAGAATTAACACAAAGTTTAATGCCTTTGGTTGCCGAAAACGGTATGGATTGGATGTTTGCGAATACGTCAGTTACTGCTCAGCGTGGTGCCTTGGATTGGAAAGGAAAATTTAGAGATGCTGCAACACCTGTTTTCAAAGAACTATATGATAATGTTGCTTCTGGAAAAGAAGCAGCAAGAGTTATTGAAGAAGGAAGCAAGGCTGATTACCGCGAGAAGTTAGAAATAGAATTAAAAGAAATAAGAGAATCTGAATTATGGCAAGCGGGTGCTGCTGTAAGAAAATTGAGACCATGATACTTTCAAAAGAAAATATAGACAAGGCTGCAGAAAATTGCAAAGGAGTAGTTTTACATACTCCCTTGCAATTTAATCAACAGCTTAGTGATGAATTCGGTTGTAATGTTTATTTAAAGCGTGAAGACTTACAAGTTGTTCGTTCGTATAAACTAAGAGGAGCCTATAACAAAATTTGTTCTTTATCAGCGGATGAAAAGCAAAGAGGAGTTGTTTGTGCTAGTGCCGGAAATCATGCACAAGGCGTTGCTTATTCATGTAAAAAAATCAATATTAAAGGTGTAATTTTCATGCCTGTTACTACACCTTCTCAAAAAATAAATCAGGTAAAATTATTTGGAAAGGAAAATTTAGAAGTTGTTTTGGTTGGTGATACATTTGATGATGCCTATAAAGCTGCGCATAAGTATGCAACAGAACACCAATCTGTTTTCGTGCATCCGTTTGATGATGAAAAAGTAATGGAGGGTCAAGGTACAGTTGCAAAAGAAATATTGGAGGATGCAGATTTTAAAATAGATGTTTTATTAGCACCTATTGGTGGTGGTGGTTTGGCTGCGGGTGTTTCCAGTTATTTTAAAGCACAAAGTCCGGAAACTAAAATCATTGGTGTGGAGCCCGAAGGCGCTGCTTCCATGAGTGTTTCTATAAAAAATGGATACAATACTGAACTGACAGAGATAGATAAATTTGTGGATGGAGCTGCAGTAAAAAAAGTTGGAGATCGCACATTTGAAATTTGTAAAAACACATTGTCGGAGGTAGTTTTAGTTCCAGAAGGAAAAGTTTGTACGACCATCTTAAATTTATACAACCAGCAAGCAATTGTTGTGGAGCCCGCTGGTGCATTAACCGTTGCGTCCTTATATTTTTTAAAAGATGAATTGAAAGGGAAGAATGTGGTTTGCATTGTTAGTGGTAGTAATAATGATATCATGCGTACCGAAGAAATTCGTGAACGTTCGCTTTTATACGAAGGCTTAAAACATTTTTTTGTAATCCGCTTTCCACAACGTGCTGGAGCTTTAAAAGAATTTGTCGGAAATGTATTGGGTCCACAAGATGATATTGTTCATTTTGAATATATGAAAAAAAATAACCGTGAAAATGGACCCGCACTGGTGGGATTAGAAATCAAAGATCCAAATGACTTGGAATTGTTACAATCGAAATTAAAGCAATTAGGATTTCAATACGAGTATTTGAATAGCAATGATAATCTACTTCAATTTTTGATGTAGCATTAAAAACTTTTGCAATGATTATTACCGATTTCAAATCCGTAGGAATAATCTTCCTCTAATAGTTTAATCGAGTTGGTGTAGGAACCCGCTTTTAAAACTTGTTCTGGAGCGAGTTGTTGGATGTTAATTCCTTTCGGAGGATTATTTATAAAATCAATGGATTGATTGTGTATGATATGATTGTTGGTGAAAGCATTTCTTATTTTATCATTCTTGTTATAAAACGTTTCGCCCAAATAGTCAATCCAAGATTTTTTTATTTTTTCGTTGGGTGGTTCTGTTCTAATAATTGTAATGTCTTTAGCTCCTTCTGCTACAGCCCATCTAATTGGAAGTGGATCACCCCAAGCACCATCCATATAATCAATTCCATTTATGGTATGTTTCCCTTTTGTGATAAAAGGTAATGAGCAGGAAGCGATGACTGTTTCTTCCCAACCACCTTCCATTGGATTGCCATAAAAAGGTAAGCCATTGGTTTTATCTGTCATAACAATTGCAAATTGTTTCCCTGCTAAATTTTGTTCAGCAAGTTCGCGGTTGAATGGATAATACTTTTTTGAAATATCGTAGAAAACATCTACATCCATAATCGGTTGCCAACGTAACATATTCGAAAAATTGACAAATCGATTTTTTTCAGATAAAAAACAAATAGCGTTGAAGCAATGCTTGGGTTGATTGGCAATGTAATACGAAGTAGCAATTGCACCACCCGAAACCGCAATGTAGAAATCAAATGGATTGTAATTATTTTGCATGAATGCATCCAGCACACCTGAACTAAATCCTGTGCGAAATCCTCCTCCTTGAACGATTAATGCTTTTTTCATTCAGTACCAAAGATAGGTAAATAGAGAAATTAATTAAAAGCCCAATTTCTACTAGAGAAATTGGGCTTTCAGTACCCTCCGGGTTGGATTTATCGAACTTTTTGGATGATTTTCAAGCACTTAGAATATTAATTAAATCTCGTAGTTGGAAACCGCTCCTTTGATTCAAAGAATCTCCTCATAAATTCTTTGACTCAAAGGTATAATTTAAACTCAGAAATTAGCATAGAATCTAGAGCCTAAATTTGTTAACTTTTAGACCAAGTTTGAACGAAATACTTGAAGATAAAAGAGCCTTTACTCGAACTTTGGAATGTATGGTCACCCCCATTAAATAGAATTAGAACGAAGAACAAATTCTCAGTTTCTAGTTCAGTTAGATATACTTTAGATTGTTGCTATTTCAAATATTTTAGGTCTATTGTTTTATTACTTTCTTAAATTCAAAATTATTGGCATTTGCAAATTTGATCACATATATGCCAGCAGCAAAACCTGAAGTTTGTATGGTCGTTTTTTGAATAAAACTTCCATTGTAAATAACCGCTCCCATTGAGTTAATTATTTCAAAGTTTACGGATTCGTTATTCCCTGGCATTTCAATAGTTAGTTCATTTGTAACAGGGTTTGGATAAACCTTAACTTCCAATATTTCATTCTCACATTGAACAGCAATTATTTCTGAGTATTCAAATTGCCCATCGAAATCGGTTTGCTTTAAGCGATAATAGCTTGTGCCTACAAATGGAGTTACATCAATAAAAGAATAATTTAAAATTTGTAAACTATTTCCTGCTCCATCTAACGTATCCAAAAGTTCATAATTTATCCCATCAATACTTCTTTCAATTGTGAAGAAATCATTATTAGTTTCGGTAGCGGTTGACCATTTTAAAGTTGTTGCATTACCGTCACATTTTCCGCTAAAACTTAATAGTTCAATTGGAAGAGGGCTTGTTGTTTGATCTAATGTTCCAATAGTGTAATAAAAATTAGTAGTAACATTAGAAGCATCAACCACAAATCTTACCTGATCACCTGAAACACTTGGGGTTGTTCCCGGTACAACGCTAAATGTTGCCGAGGGAGTATTTCTGTAAAGTAAAACATAGTTAGAAGGAACACCAGGAGTGCCACCAACACCATAATCACTAAAGTCAAAGTATATGGTAACCAAACCATTATTTGAACTAATATCAGTCTTGTTGATATACCAGTCATTAAACCATCGTTGAATAACTGATGGAGGAAGATTAAGGAGGCTAGTAGCGGGTGTAATTGGGCAGTCAATTCCACATGTTAAATAGTCGCCATTGTCTTTTAGATAATCACCTGCGCTGGTACCTACTCTAAAACCCATAC
>JBIIOB010000066.1:0-8253 GCA_044337125.1 Bacteroidia bacterium | reverse complement strand
GTGGTGCCAAGAGCTGAATTACCTAAGTTGGTTAGAGGAGTGAAAGAAGTTGGAAATCGTTATAACTTTAAGAGTGTGTGTTACGGACATGCTGGTGATGGTAATTTGCACATACGATTGATAAAAGGAGATTTAACAGATGAGCAGTGGGATGGAGATTATATCAAAAAAGCGATTGCCGAAATATTTACCATTTGTAAAAATTTAGGTGGAACCATCAGTGGTGAACATGGCATTGGTTTAATCCAACAAGAATATATGGGAATTGTATTTTCTGATAAAGCATTGGATATTCAACGCGCCATCAAAAAAGCATTTGATCCAAATAATATTTTAAATCCTGGGAAGATTTTTAATTAAAGGTTTATTTTTTACTATTCGGAATAAATTTATTTTCAGAATAAGTTCCTATAGTAGAGTCAGAACTGAGGCTGTCAAATAAAACAGCAGCACCTTCCATGTTTCCATTTACAAAAGTAATTCTACTTTTAACTTTTGTACGTTGTTGGTTATAGTATTCTGTCCAAACTCCTTCTTTGATACTGTTTTTATAGATTCCTTCGGAAGGATTTTTCGAATAATTATTTTCTATCCATTTCCCTTGTTTTAATCCATCAGTTCCTGTGAAATTTAATGTGTCTAACTTATTTTGACGTTCTTCTTTAGATAATGAAGTATCTAATAGGTTATTATTTGTAGATGCTGTATCCTTAGTTGTTGGATTTGAACAGCTAATGCTACTTGCGATTAGAACAGATAAAAGGATTTTTTTCATTTACTAAATGTAATTCATTCTTATTTTAAAAGCAATTTTAGTTTACGAAATAGGGATAGTGTTGAATTTTCTAATCAACCAAAGCTTAAAAAAATAGTATCCGCCATTCTTTTTACTTCTTACTTCTTGTGTCTTACATCTTACATCTAAAATCTTACGTCTAATATCTAATATCTATTCAATAT
Organism: Bacteroidia bacterium; assembly: GCA_044337125.1. Classification (GTDB taxonomy): domain Bacteria; phylum Bacteroidota; class Bacteroidia; order 2-12-FULL-35-15; family 2-12-FULL-35-15; genus 2-12-FULL-35-15. The sequence continues at coordinate 7,293 of JBIIOB010000066.1, read as the reverse complement.
TCTTCATATTCAGCTTCCTTAGTTTCGGAGCTATTTTGGCGGTTGCTGCTACAATTAAAATCGTCATAATACCACCAAAGACTACCGATGCTTTTAGTCCCAGCGAACGTGCAGCAACACCCGATTCGAATGCGCCAATTTCGTTGGAAGAACCAATGAAAATGCTGTTTACTGCCGAAACCCTACCACGCATGTTGTCAGGCGTTGCTAATTGTAAAATGCTGTGACGGATTACCACACTTACATTATCAAATGCTCCCGTTAAAAACAAAAAGAAAAGGGATAAATAATAATTTTCACTTATACCAAACAAAATAGTAGCAGCACCAAAAGCGGCAATGGATAAAAATAAATTCCGCCCAGCATTTTGAGTAGGTGGTTTGTAAGCAATAATTAAAGCCATTACAACAGCACCCAAGGCTGGAGCAGCTCTTAGGAATCCTAATTCAACGGCACCCACATGTAATATCTTATCTGCAAATGCGGGTAACATAGCAACCGCTCCTCCAAACAATACTGCAAATAAATCCAATGATAATGCACCCAAAATCAATTGATTTTTAAAAACGAATTTGATGCCAGCACTTAAACTTTCAAAAAGACTTTCGGCTTTTTCTTTTTTAGGAAGTGGTTTGGATTTAATGAATAAAAACGAAAAAATAGAAATGGCAATTAATGCAATGTTTACTTTGTAAGCAGCTGTAAAACTCACCGCACAAATGAATCCAGCCATTGCCGGACCAATGATTGAAGCTACATGCCAAACAGTACTGTTCCATGTTGCTGCATTGGTATACAAATCGCGAGAAACCAATTGCGACATGAACGAAGGAAAGGAGGCTGAAATAAAACCACGAACAATCCCTGTAAAACCAATTACAATAAATATGGGCATGGTACCATGTTGCAGAAGAATAGTGCTGGTGTCTAATGAAAAATAAAGCAATGCAGAAGTAGAAACCGTTAAAAAGGAAGTAGCAATAATGATGATTTTTTTTCGACTCACCACATCTGCAACATGTCCAGAAAATAAAGAAACAGCAATAAATGGAATTGCTTCGGCCAAGCCAATTAAACCTAGGTCCAACACATCGCCCGTAATTTTATAAACCTGCCAGCCCACAATCACACTTTGCATTTGAATGGCTAGTGTTAGAAAGAATCGGGTATTTAAAAAGAAAAGAAATTCTTTTACTTTTAATACTGCAAATGGGTCGTGTTTACTTTTTGTATTCGTCATAAATCGTTTACAAATTTACATTTAAAATTTCTATCTTTGAAGTATGATAAACGATAGCGCAAAAATTAGTATCCCGAACATCGATGAAGAGATGAAGAAGCATTTAATGGAGAGTGGTACCATTAAGAATTTTAAGGCTGGCGATGTTATTTTGCAGGAGAACAGTTATATCAAAACACTTCCCATTGTATTACAAGGGAGTTTGAAAGTAATGCGTGAGGAGGAAGATGGAAAAGAGATTTTACTCTATTATATTAAAGCAGGCGAAACCTGTGTGATGTCGTTTCTTGGTGGTATCAGCAATGACAAAAGTAAAGTAAAGGCTGTTGTTGAAGAAGATTCCGAGATTTTATTAATTCCAATACACAATGCTCAGGAATGGGTTTCTAAATATCCTTCTTGGTGCGATTTTATATTCAAATTGTACCACAAACGTTTCGAAGAGCTATTATCCGTTGTAAATGCAATGGCATTTCAAAAAATAGATCAACGTATTGTTGAATTGCTTCAAAAAAAGCAACAATTAACCGGTAGCAAGGAAATAAATGTAACCCATCAGCAATTAGCCGATGAGTTAGGAACTGCTCGTGAAGTGGTTTCTCGCTTGCTAAAGCAACTCGAACGAGAAAAAAAGATTGCCCTCTCTCGCAATAAAATCAGCATTTTATAAGATATGTGATATTTGTCACTGATTCGTGTTCGTTCGCGGTTGTACTTTTGTGTCGTAAATAAATTATTATTCACAATCCAAAACCAACCAACAATGAAAAAAAACATGGGAAACATCGACAGAGTGATTAGAGTTCTAATTGCACTTGTTGTAATCGCACTTTATTTTGCAAATGTAATTTCTGGAACCGTAGCACTTGTGTTACTTGTTTTATCAGCAGTATTTATTTTGACAAGTGTTATTAGCTTTTGCCCACTTTACACAATTTTCGGAATCAACACTTGTAAGAAAAACGACTAATTCCGATTATCAAAAGCTCCAGGTTGTAAGATAAAGTAGAAGAGGAGCTTTTTTACTATTAAAACCATAAAAAAACAATATATCATGAGATTAGATGAATTAATTAAATCGAACAAAGCAACAATCGTTGACGTTCGTACTAGAGATGAATTTAGAGGTGGAAATGTTGTAGGATCAATCAATATTCCTTTAAATGAAATTCCACAACGCATCGAAGAATTCAAAGCAATGAATCAACCAATCGTGCTTTGCTGCTTATCGGGCGGAAGAAGCGGACAAGCAACCATGTACTTAATGCAACAAGGATTTGAAGATGTGCACAATGGTGGTTCTTGGATGGATGTAAATTATTATAAAAACAACTAGCCTCGTCATTTCGAGCCTGTCGAGAAACCTAATTTAAAATGGTTCGACTATTTCACAATCAATTATCAACAAACATTAATAAGTATAAAGAACTATAAGATGATAAATACATTAAAAAAATTATTCGGCATGGGACCTAAAGTAGATTTAGCTCAGCTAATTAAAGAAGGAGCTACCATTGTTGATGTCCGTTCAAAAGCGGAATATGCTGGTGGACATGTAAAAGGTTCAATCAATATTCCATTGGATCAATTGGGTAGCAACTTGGCTAAATTAAAAAAGGACAAAGCAATCATTACTTGTTGTGCTTCAGGAATGAGAAGTGGTGTTGCTAAAAGTCAATTAAAAGGTAAAGGTTATGAAAATGTTCATAATGGTGGTAGTTGGATGAATGTAAATAGTTATAAATAAAAATGCTACAAACAATTTTAAGTAATTGGAATACCGTTAGAGTGTTGCGCCTTGTGCTTGGTTTACTAGCATTGGGTGCAGCATTTTCGGAACACGATAAACTAATGGGACTTCTAGGAACGGTGTTCACACTTCAAGCTGTTTTTAATGTTGGTTGTTGTGGCTCCTCTGGATGTTCTACAAATTATAAGAATGACAAAGGTGCGGAGGAAAAAGAAATCGTTTATGAAACAATTAAAAAATAAAAACCATGGCAACATTTAATGAACTTATTAATTCGGATAAACCAGTATTGGTTGACTTTTCTGCTGAATGGTGTGGACCATGTAAAATGATGGCTCCCATCTTAAAAGACTTGGCAGGTAAAGTAGGCGATAACGCAAGTATCTTAAAAGTGGATGTGGATAAAAATCCGCAGGCTGCGAGTGCCTACAAAATTCAAGGCGTACCTACTTTGATTTTATTTAAAAAAGGAGAGGTAAAATGGCGTCAATCAGGCGTTGTTCAAGCCGAACAATTAAAACAAATTATTGAATTACACTCTTAAAAAACACTTTATGCAAAAGACGATTTTAAAATTTTCAGGATTAGTAGTTCTTTTTATCGCAATCGGTTTTACTGCTTGTAAATCGAATGCTTCTCAAAATGGAGTAGGCGGAACACTTGCTGCCGATGCTTTTGAAAAAAAGATGAATGAAACAGCAGGTGCACAAATAGCTGATGTTCGTACTCCAGCTGAATACAGCGAAGGACATATTAAAAATGCAATCAATATTGATTGGAATGGCGATGTGTTTGAATCTGAAATTCAAAAAATGGATAAATCAAAACCTGTATTTGTGTATTGCTTATCGGGTGGACGTAGCTCTAGTGCAGTTAGTAAAATGGTGGATTTAGGATTTAAAGAAATTTATGAATTAGATGGTGGCATGCGTGCTTGGTACAATTCACAAAAGCCTGTAGATACAGGTGTTGCTACTTCCGAAAAAACAGAAGCTGTTGCTGATTCCACAGGAATGACAGTAGCCGAATACCAAACAATTTTGAAAACAAATAAATTGGTATTGGTTGATTTTAATGCAGTGTGGTGTGCGCCTTGTAAGGAGATGGCTCCAGTGCTTGATGAAATTGCAGCAACTTATAAAGACAAAGTGATACTATTGAAAGTAGATGTTGAAGAAAATAAAGCGGTTGCAAATGCATTACAAATAGAAAATATGCCAACTCTTTTGTTGTATAAAAATGGTTCCATTGTTTGGAATGCAGAAGGCTTAACATTAAAAGATGCGATTGTAGATGCAATCAATAAAAACTAAAAGATATGGCAAACGAACACAACTATGAAGTAAATCTTCATTGGAAACAAGATAGAAAAGGTGAAGTGAGTTCCCCTGTATTGAACGATAAAATTGAAGTGGTAACACCACCCGAATTCCCAAAAGGAATCGAAGGTTTTTGGTCGCCCGAACACTTGTTTACTGCAGCGGTTAGCAGTTGTTTAATGACCACATTTTTAGCAGTAGCCGAAAATTCAAAATTAGATTTTGTGAGTTTTGATTGCAAAGCGAATGGAAAGCTAGAAATGATAGAAGGAAAATACATGATGCATGAGGTGGAATTAACACCTAAGTTGGTTATAAAAAAAGAAGAAGATAGAGAACGTGCGGAACGTATTTTAACAAAATCGGAAGCCGCTTGTTTGATTTCAAATTCCATTAAATCGAAAATAGTATTTAAGCCCGAAATAGTAGTTCAATAATAGAATCAACACATGAAACATACATTTCTTTTACTAACAGTTTTTCTTTTTTCGAATTTATTTTTGATTGGGCAACAAGCGCAACAATTTTCAATTGAAATAGAAGAAGATACTATACCTGGTATTCAAGGCTTACAATCTTTTGTTGTAGGCAAGGCACAAGGTAAATGGTTGTTTATTGGTGGTCGAAAAGATGGATTACATCAACGTCAGCCTTTTGCTTCATTTTTGGCTACAGGAAACAATACAACTTTATATGTGGTTGAGCCGGTAACCAAACAAATTTGGTCGGCATCGTTATCTTCATTGCCAACTAGTGTTCAAGAGCAGTTGCAATCGACTAATATTAATTTTAAGCAGGTAGGCGACTTGCTTTATGTTGTTGGTGGCTATGGTTATAGTAGTACAGCAGTCGACCATATTACTTATCCTAATATTACATTGATAAATGTAACACCCACAATCAATGCAATTATTGCTGGAACTCCATTTGTAACTTATTTTAGACAGATTACTGATCAGCGAATTGCGATAACAGGTGGGCACCTTGAAAATATTGATAGTGTGTTTTATTTAGTTGGTGGACACCGCTTTGATGGTCGTTACAATCCAAATAATAATCCAACATTTACACAAGTGTATTCTGATGAGATTCGCAAATTTAAAATAGCTGATAATGGAACAACATTTTTAATGTATGACTATGTGGCCATTAATGACCCGGCAAACTTGCATCGAAGAGATTATAATTTAGTACCTCAAGTTTTCCCGAATGGAGATTTTGGTTTCACAGCTTTTTCTGGTGTATTTCAACCCGTTACTGACCTACCTTGGTTGAATAGTGTTGATATTACCTCCTCTGGCTATTCTGTTAACAATACATTTAGTCAGTATTTAAGTCAATACCACAGTGCAAAAATGCCTGTTTGGGATTCTACCAATAATTATATGCATTCTTTCTTTTTTGGTGGGATGAGCAGATACACATTGGATACAACAACAAATACTTTAGTAGATGATGTAAACGTACCTTTTGTAAAAACAATTAGTAGAGTATCTCGTGATGCACTAGGAAATTCAATTGAATATAAATTACCAATAGAAATGCCTGCATTATTAGGGTCAGGTGCTGAGTTTATAAATGTTGCACCTGATGGTGCACTAAAAGAAGGGATTATCAAATTGGATCAACTTCCAACAACAAGAACATTGGTTGGGTATATCTATGGAGGAATAGAAAGTACATTACCCAATATCTTTTTTATTAATAATGGAACCCAAAGTGTTGCAAGCACTCGACTATTTAAAGTTTATATTAATAAAAGTACAGCAACCACAGTTCAAAAGCCTTATCCACTCGAAAGCACCATGTTCTCCGTATCCACCTTTCCTAATCCCTTCGACCAAATACTTACAATCTCAGTAATGTCAAAAATTGTTGGTGAATTGAATATTCAAATTAGAAATGAAAATGGTGAACTTGTTAAAACACTTGTTGATTCAAAAATAAAAGGTGGAAATCATGATTTTACATGGACAAGAACAAATGAGAAGAGCGGAATTTATTTTGTTGTCAGCCAAATTGGAAATGTGATAAAAACAAATAAAGTGATTCTTAAATAATAGTATCCGTTGGTTGGGTAAGGGGGGTAGAAAATTATTTTCGCCCCCTTTTTTTGTATTACTAATTTTTTATTGATTACTTTTGTAGTATGAAATTAATTCTAGCATTATTCATTTCTCTTCAAATCATTACAAACAATACGTTTGTAGAGGATATCGTTAGAATTCCTGTTCTTATTGAACATTACCAACATCATCAAGAAGAAGAAACACCAAACATTTCTTTTGCTGAATTTTTATCCATGCATTATGGAAATAATGCAAACGATAGTAATGATATTCACCATCATTCATTGCCTTTAAAGCACACCAACGATGTTGGGCATATTCATCTAATGCCAGTATTTACCTTACCTGAATCTAAATTGGGTTTTTCTATTATCCCAATTGAAATTGAGCACAATACTTTTCATGCTCAATTTATTCCTAATCACAATCTAGACGCTATTTTTCAGCCTCCTAAAAGTTGTTAATAATTCTTTTGTTTCAATACTTCTGGTATTGAATTGTAATTATTAATTCAAAAAACTTTTTATCATGGACGCAACGCATCTTCATTTGTTGCTGAATCATTTCCCAATAATTGGGACGTTGATCGGCACAGTTATAATAATCTATGGATTCATTAAAAATGAATCTAAAATCAAAGAACTATCAGCTTATATTATTGCAGTAATGGCATTAATTGCACTTCCTGTTTTTTTTACTGGTGAGCCGGCAGAAGAACGCATCGAAAATATTGCAGGCATTGCTGAATCTGCTATCGAATTGCACGAAGAGGCTGCAGAGTTTGCCATTATACTCATGTCAATAACCGGATTGTTTGCCATAGTAAGTTTAATTGTGGCTAAAATAAAACCAGCCTTATCAAATAAATTCTTTGTGGTAGTTCTACTCTTTTCAATTCTATCTTTTATTTCAATG
>JBIIOB010000065.1:0-8347 GCA_044337125.1 Bacteroidia bacterium | reverse complement strand
GCGGATCTGAGGCCGTGTAGGTAGCAATACTCGTTTTGGAAACCCAAAATAAAACCAAGCTAAATAAACTAACAATCAGTATTTTATAGAATCTATTGTTCATCAAAAGAAATGATTACTTTTGGTACAAAGAAACAAATTATCATGAATATATTTGACGAAAAAACAAACTTAGGTCCAGTTGCTAAGATGTATATTAAAAATTGGAAGAAAATTACATTGGCTGTAATTGGAAGTGTTTTATTGGCGGGCGTTTTATCATTATTGCTAACTCCTCGTTACCAAGCCAAAACCTCGTTTTTTATCCCATTTAATACCTCTTACGATCAAACAGTTGACAACCCACAATTTGGTTTTGATGTGGAGGCTGACCGCTTGTTACAAATTCTAAGTTCTGATCAATTAAAAGATTCCATTACTTTAAAATTTGACATGGCCAATTATTATAAAATTGATACCACAGAAAATGATTGGAGAGATAAGCTATCTAAAAAATATGAAAAATACATTTCTGCAGGTAGAACTAATGCAATGTCGATTGTAATCACGGCAGAAACATTTGAGCCTCAATTTTCGAAAGAAGTAGTTCAATATGTTTTGGATTTATCGCAACGTATGCGTGAACGCATGTTAAAAACAAACAGCGAGGTAGTTGCAAAAAGTTTTGAGAAAAATTATTTGACCAAATTGGCTGAAGTAGATTCTTTGCGTTCAAAAATAATTCAATTACGCAAATCTACTTCTGGTAATACAATTGCATTAATTAATTCTCAAATACTGTGGGAAAAAGGAAACTCAAGTAATGTAAGTCCAGAAATTGCAGTAGAACTTGAAACCCTTAGTCAGAAGTATATTTTTGAGAACAAACGTTTGGATGAATTAAAAGGGAAATATGAAAATGCAAAAATAATTCTTGAACGTCCAATACCAAAATTTTACATGTTAGATAAACCAACCTCTCATCATACAAAAACATTCCCATTAATTGGATTCAACATCACTGTTGCGTTTTTAGGGTCACTAATATTTATGTTAGTTGGTTTGTATCTAAAACATGTTGTCAATTCAGTTAGAAAAGAAATTTCAACAAAGGAGTGAATAAATTAAAACGTATTTCATTTGAAAATCTGTTGGTAGCACTTTGCATTTTGCTTTGTGCATTATCGCTATACAGTATTTTTCAATCGAATTACATTTTAGTTTATGTACTATTCATCATTTCATTTGCTGCATTATCTATTGGTTATTTTGTATTAAACAAACTAACTCTTTACAAAATGCTCTTCTTTTTCATCCCACTGTCACTTACAGTTAGCATTATAGGAGAAGCACAAATTCAGCTACCAACAGAGCCAATGATAGGCTTATTATCAATTTTACTGATAGCCTATTGGATAAAACTGAAAAATGAATTTACTGTTCTTTTTAAAAATCCAATTGTTATAATCCTTTTTATTGAATTGGCGTGGATGATTGTTAGCTCTATTACGAGTGAACTAGTTATCGTATCCTTCAAATACACATTTGTTAGATTCTGCTATATCTCAACTTTTTTTCTACTTGGTTATTTTTGGCTAAAAAAAGAAAAAAAACCACATCAGTTTTTCATACTGTATGGATTAGGATTAATTCTACCTATCATCAATGGACTGGTATTTCATGCTAAATTTGATTTTGCTCAACGCGCTGCCTACCCTATGCCGCAACCTTTTTTTAATGACCATACGGTATATGGAGCTTGCATTGCCTACATTATCCCTGCATTAATAATTATTTTTCATTCAAAAGAATTATTACCCAAACCATCTCATCGTATTTTATTACTGATTTTACTTGCTTTTTTGTTTGTAGCTGAATTCTTTTCCTATTCCAGAGCAGCATGGATAAGCTTAATGGGGAGTCTACTGCTCTACCTATTTATTGTATTTAAATTGAGTGGCAAAACATTTATTTTATCGATCCTATTTTTAAGTGTTGTAGCAATGCTAAACTACGATGCATTACAAAAAATGGTGGAAGAGAATAAAGCAATCAGCAATAAAGAAGATTTGGGACAACAATTAAAATCCATCACCAATATCAAAACGGATGTAAGTAATATTGAGCGAGTGAACAGATGGAAATGTGCTATACGAATGGGAAATGCAAAACCAATTTTCGGATTTGGTCCAAGAACTTATAAATTTTACTATGGCGGCTTTCAAACACGTGAAGACTTAAACTATACCAGTACTTTTAATGGAAATAAAGGACATTCACACTCCGATTATCTTTCTTATCTGGCAGAAAATGGATATCCAGGATTCATCATTCATATTCTTTTATATTTGATTATTATTTATCAAAGCTTGAATACAATCAGAACATGTATCTCCAAACAAAATAGAACATTGACTCTAATTGGATTACTAAGTTTAATAACCTATATCATCCATGGAATGTTTAATGGATTTATGGAAGATGAGAAAATGGCTTCTCTCGTTTACATGTCGATGGCAATGATTGTGTTTGCGCAATTAAACGAAAAAGAACTGAAAGAAAAACAGGAAACTACTACTATTTAGTAGCATTGGCTTCAGATCGTTTTTTCTGTTCGTTTAAGAATGCTTCTGTACCTGCAACCAATCTTCTTTCTTTAGCAGATAATTTAAATGTTTGAAGTTTAAAAATAGTTTCTTGTGCTTTCGTGAAATTGTTTAACCAAACATAAGCTTCGCACAAATTCATTAATAATGCTTCGGTAACATTTTCATTTACACGCGCCTTTTTACTTTTAAGATTACTTTCCTTTAAAGCATTTTCCCATTTTGCAATGGCAGCATTTAATGATTCAGCTCCTTGGTTAAATGTAGCTGTTTGACCAATAACAGCATATCCACTTTTTGCAGCAACTAAAGCCTCTTTTAAGTCTTCGTATTTTGCTTTTGCATCAACAAATGCTACCGATGCATATCTTGTTTGTGGCATATAACCATAGCTGTTATTAATTTGCTCATTGATCATTTTTAAATTATCCACAATCACTTTTTCCTGAATAGAAACAATATCTGCTTTCTTTTGGGTTAACCAATAGGCATCTAGTTCGGCTTGTGTTAAAAAAGATTTTGATTTAAAGGTTGCATAATTCATACTTGGAGCAAAAGCTTCATCAATAATGTATTTACCATCTGGTTGTAAAATTTTCATTTTTACAAGATGACGATAATTAAATTGGTATAAATAATAAACGACATCAGTGTATTTCCCATCCTCACCTTTCACTTGTTTTTTTTCTGTTCCAAGTGTTGCCTCTTGGTATTCGAAACCACCCAAGTTTAATTGAATAATGGCAGCTTTCTCTGGCAAACGATTAAAGCCCTCTAACTTAATATTTTGAGATGAAAGCAATTCGGTATTAATTACTTTATCATATAATGGTTCTACAATTGGAGTTCTAACCGGAGCTGGCTGAGGAATAAAGGTAGGTTTTGGTGTTACCGCTTGTTGTTGTGGTGTTAATCGAAACCAAACGTTCAACTGATTTTCTACATTCAAGGAATCTTGTTTTCGTGTATCCCAATATTTTTTGGAAGATGCTAGATATTCAGCATCAGCAGCCTTAACACTTGCTTCATAGCTTGATTTTAATTGCTGATTTTTTGCTAAATAATCTTCTACAACTATTACTTGATAATTTTTTACCGTTTTATTTAAAGGTGTTAATGGTAAGCGGGTATAATCCACCTTTACGTTTGCATAGTCAATGTCTTGAGCAAAAGCAGCAAAAGACAGAAAGAGACATAGATAAGTAATTGATTTTTTCATAATTTTTTTTTGCTGTCCAAAAATACAATTTTCAGACCAATTTATTGAATGATTAATTTATGAAAACTATTCCCTTGCACTGTATTAAGGATCAATGTATACGAACCAGCATTCATTTTATTTAAGGCTATTGAATTTGAATACGATCCAGCAGCTTGGGTGCCATAACTTTCTGAATAAACTAGCCTACCTGCAACATCATAAATATCAACTCCAACGTTTGAAGATAAACCTAACTGATAATTCAACTGTAGAAATTCTGCTGCCGGATTTGGAAATACTTCTAATTTATTTTGATCTTTAATTTCGGCAATTGAAGTTGATACAGCCAATACACTTCTAAAACTAAATGCTTCAAGAAATACACCCGAATCAAATTGGGTATCTCCCACATCAGCAATTGCTACTTTAAAATGATACGTATTAGAAGGAATCACTTCGGCAAATGCAGTCAAATTGGTTGTAAAACCATCATAGCTGCAAAACTGACCAATTGGATTCTGATTATCGTAGAAATAACTGCTGTTTGTAAGTGCATTAACGTTATCAATTGAAACTGGAGTTCCATTAGGAAGAGCGGCAGTATTAATCGTTCCTGTAATTCCAGGACCACTCAGAAAAATAGCAAATACATCATTAAAAGAAGCATTTACATATTCTGGATATTCTTCTGAACCAAATGAGAAATTAAATAATAATGTATCTCCAGTTGGGATGCAGTCGAATTCCAATACACAAGCATCGTAGGTTACCCATGGAGATGTTAGCGCTTGCAAATCAGGATCTCCTGACATATTATTAGTATAGGTTGTAAATAAACTTGCCGAACCTGCAACAGAATCAACTAAACCACTACTTAATACCAAACCTTGTGTGATTGGCATCTCAGATGTACCTGAAAACTGCCCGATAGATTTGCCAGGGCAATTAACTACTAAGTTTGAAATTGTTAAGCCTGAGCCCTGCAATAAAGTAGTAATTTGAGAATTGCTCAAACTGTCAGTAACCGACAATTGTGCCTGGGCAACAAAATAAATAAAACTTACTGAAATTAGAAGTAGATATTTTTTCATGTTTCATATGTATTTTCCGTACTAAAAATACGTCAAAATAAATCGAAATCAAAATCCTATTCCTTCTTGTCATTTTTATTTATTTCATACATTTACCATACATGAAAGAAAGCGATCAACTTTTCCAAAATGGAATGATTAATTCGGAGCAATTAGATGCAATTAATGACTATGAGCAAAACAAAGCCATGTCGGTTTTCTGGGAATTACGTACCATCCTTTATTTAGGTGTATTACTGCTCACTTCTGGTGTCGGCATTCTCATCTATCTAAATATTGACACCATTGGTCACCAAGCTATTCTGGGATTGATTTTGTTGTGTTGTATTGCATGTTTCTATTATGGATATAAAAACAGATTACCTTATACTCACGAACAAGTAAAATTTGAATCTCCCTTTTTTGATTACATCGTTTTATTAGGGTGTATTCTATTCGGAATTTTTATAGGATACTTCCAATATCAATATTCCATCTTTGGAACACATTACGGATTAGCAACCTTATTCCCTACTGCAGTATTCTTTTACTGCTCCTACTTTTTTGACCACAAAGGCATTTTATCTTTAGGAATAAGCGGGCTAGCAGCTTGGGCTGGATTATCGGTTACGCCACTACAATTATTGGAAGAAAATGATTTTTCTTCATTAGGCATTATCCTTACCGCAATAGCATTGGGATTAGTAATTGCAAGCTTTGCCTATTATTCTGAAATAAAAAATATTAAAAAGCATTTTGCTTTTAGCTATAATAATTTTGCCATCAACATGCTTTCTGTAGCAACCTTGGCTGCCTTGTTTGAGTTCGATTTAAAGCCCTTAAGTTTTTTATTTTTAGCGGGTATTTGTTTTTACTATATAAAATATGCCATCAAATACCAATCGTTTTTATTCCTATTACTATCTGTTATTTATGGGTACATTGGTTTCACCTACGCCTTTTTCAGTACCATGGTAAGTTTTAATAGTGAGCTAGGGGTGCTCATGGGATTCTTTTATATAATGGCATCCTGTGCTGGAATTGTATTGTTTTTTATTTTTTATAAACGCATTTTAAGAATTAAAAAATGATCGCATACAACCAAGAATTCATAAACAATTTAGCGCTTGTAAAAAAGGCAAAACAATGGTATGCGCGAAATTTAATTTCGGATACTCAGATGGTTGCAATTCAAAAAAAATATGCGACCGACTTTTATAATCCCAATCTATTTGTAAAAATTGGCTTGTTCATTTTTACAAGCATTGCAGTAAGTGCAGCGCTTGGATTTTATTCGTTATTCTGCTTTACTGCAATCAATGGATTGGAATATTCTGATGCCTTTCCAATATTCACTTGTTTGTTTTTTGCAATCCTTTGTATAGGTGGTTTGGAATTATTTATTCGAAACAAACTTATTTATCGCTCAGGAGTTGATGAAGCATTATTATACTCCGCCCTTGGATTCATTCTTGCTGGAATAGCGTTTGGGATTGATGAGGATAGTAATAATGGAATGCTTGTTACCTCCATTCTATTTTTACCATTTCTAATTGTTGCTAGTATTCGTTACATCGATACCATTGCTTCAATTTTCACTTGGTATGCATCTACACCATTTTCTTTTTGTTTTTACTTAAACTAGGCGATATCGCAAAACTGATTATGCCCTTTGCATTAATGATATTATCGGCTGTAATTTATTTTATAGCAAAAAAGCAAAAGCAGAAAGCATTACTTCTTCCATGGAAAAAATGTCTAATTGCAGCCGAATGCATAGCGATGATTGTTTTTTACCTTTCTTGCAATTATTATGTAATCCGTGAAAGCAGTATTGAGTTTTTTGATATGGAATTGGCAATTGGGCAAGATATCCCACTAGCTTTTGTATTCTATTTCCTAACGGCAAGTATTCCGTTGCTTTATGTTTTTATGGGATTAAAAAACAAAGACAAAATTAGCTTGTGGATTGGCCTCCTTCTGGTTGCTATTGCGGTACTAACTTTTAAATACTATTTCAGTTTAGGTCATCCAGAAATTACTTTAACATTTGCAGGAATTGTAATGATTTTAGTTGCCTATTTTTCTATCCGTTACTTAAAAACAGATAAACATGGCATTACTTTTAAAGAAGACATTGACGAAGATAATTTCTTAAAATCACATGCAGAAGTTTTGCTAGTAGCACAAAGCTTTTCCCAACAAGTACATACGCCACAACAACCGGAAAATAATCTTGGAGGCGGTAATTTTGGTGGTGCTGGTTCGGGAGAAAAATTCTAGTTAAATACCCAACAACTCTTTTAGCTTTATATAGCCATTTCTACTCAAAGGAATTTTTTTACCATTTTTTAAAATTGCCAAATAGGTATTCTTTTCCAATTGTTCAATTTTTGTAAGCTGTTCTAGATTGATTATAAAAGAACGGTGAGTCCGGTAAAACATGGATTCATCCAATACCTGTCCGTAATAGCTCATGGTTTTTTTCTTCAAGTAGTAACTATCGGCAGTAAATATTTTCACATAGTCGTCATACGCCTCAATGTATTGAATATCCTGAGCAGGAATAATTTTTATATCTACCCCATTTTTTACAACAATGCGATTCCTTTCCTCCGCTTGCTTTTGAGAATTTTGTAATAAATTGCTTAATGGATTTGCAACACTTGTATTTCGTTTGTTCCATTTCTCAATGGCAGCAGCAAACCGATCAGTACTGAATGGTTTTAACAAATAATCGACACTATTGGCTTCAAAAGCTTTAATGGCAAATTCATCGAATGCAGTTGTGAAAATTACTGCAGGAGGAGTATCCAACAATTCCAACATTTCAAACCCATTAATTTTTGGCATTTGAATATCCAAAAAAATCAAATCTGGTTTATGTTGTGCAATTGCTTTCATTCCTTGAAAACCATCATCGCATTCAGCAACAACCGTAAATTCTGAATATTTCTGGAGGTACTCAGCAACTACTAAACGAGCCAATGGCTCATCGTCTATGATGATTACTTTATACATTAAATTGAGGAAGCTTAAGTGTTGTAATAAATAAATTATCCTTCTTTTCTGTTGTCAATAAATCATTTCTGGAATACAATAGGAACAATCTACGCTGAATTGAACTTAATCCAAAACCAGTTCCAGCATTTGCTTGCTGGGTAGTTGAATCGAATGGATTTTTCACTTCAATAACCAAGGTTTTATTTTCGCAATGTGTACGAATAGAAATGACTGTTCCGCCTAATGTATCATACAAACCAAACTTAATTGCATTTTCTACAATGGGTTGAATCAATAATGGAGGAAGGACTAAATCGTTGCATTGCTCACTAAAATCGGTTTCGATGTTTAAACGGTGACCAAAACGGACCTTTTCAATTTCGAGGTATAAGTTCAGGTGTGTTAATTCATCCTTTAATGCAATAAATGTTTGCTCATCCTTTTTGAGTGTACCTCTTAAAAAATCCGACAATTGCTGAATCATTGTG
>JBIIOB010000064.1:0-8380 GCA_044337125.1 Bacteroidia bacterium | reverse complement strand
AAATTATTACATTTACACGCCTTAACAAATTAGGGCATTTTATTATTAATGCTACAGCAAATGAATCTTAAAAAGTCAATTTTATTTATACTTGGAGTAACGCTTTCAATTATTGGTTACGCTCAACAAAACGCATCAACAGGAACCGTTCGTGGATTTGTTTACCTAAAAGAAACAGGTGAACCACAATTGTTTACCAATGTTATTTTAAAAGGAACCACTATCGGTAATGCTACCGATGTAAACGGTTATTTTTCTATTACTAAAATTCCACCAGGAAGCTATACCATAATGATTGCTTCTGGTTTAGGCTATGATACGTTACAAGAGAATTTCACCGTAAAAGCTGGGGAAATTGTAAACAAAAAATTATACCTCATAAAGTCAAATGTTAAATTAAGAGAAATTGAAATATCTGCTGAACAAGCAGAAAAACAAACTGAAACAAGAGTTTCTGTTAACAAAATTGATCCAATTGTAATTAAAAAACTTCCTACAGTTGGAGGGGAGCCCGATTTAGCACAATACTTACAGGTATTACCAGGTGTAGTATTTACGGGTGACCAAGGTGGACAGCTTTACATTCGCGGTGGATCACCTATCCAAAACAAGGTATTGTTAGATGGTATGGTTATTTACAACCCATTCCACTCCATTGGTTTGTTTTCGGTTTTTGATGCGGATATTATCCGTAATGCCGATGTATACAGCGGTGGTTTTGGTGCTGAATATGGAGGGCGTATTTCTTCCATCATGGATATTACAACACATGATGGAAACAAAAAACGTGTTGGTGGGAAATTAGCTGTGAGTCCATTTGGAGCAAAAGTATTGGCTGAAGGCCCATTAAAAAAATTAAAAGAAGGATCAAACAATTCTATTTCATTTATCCTGTCTGCTAAAACATCGTATTTGCCTACTACTTCCAAAGCACTATATTCCTATATTGACAAAGACGGTTTACCATTTAGCTTTAACGATTATTATGGAAAAATATCGTTCAACTCTAACAATGGAAGTAAATTAAACATTTTCGGATTTAACTTTAACGACCGTGTTAACTACAAAGCACTTCAGGAAATGAAATGGGATTCCTACGGTGGTGGTGGTAACTTCCTATTGGTTCCACAAAACTCTCCAATTTTAGTAAGTGGTAACTTTGCTTATTCTCAATATGGAATTAAATTAAAACCAGAAGGTGAAAAAGAAAAATCAAGTAAAATTAGAGGCTTTAATATGGGTGTTAATTTCACTTATTTCATGAGCCGTAATGAATTAAACTACGGTATAGACATTAATGGATTTACTACAGACTTTGATTTCTACAATTCCTTAAACAGACGTATTTCTCAAAAAGAAAATACAACCGAAATTGGTGGATATGTTAAATACAAATTTGTATCTAAACGCAAAAAGCTATTGCTTGAACCTAGCTTCCGTATTCAATACTATGCTTCATTAAAAAACACGTCACCCGAGCCTCGTATTGGTTTAAAATACAACATCACTCCCCGCATTCGTTTCAAGGGGGCTGCAGGAATGTACTCTCAAAACTTGATTGCTGCAAACTCAGATAGAGATGTTGTAAATTTATTCTACGGATTCTTATCTGGACCAGATAACCTACCTGAAAAATATACTGCTCAAGATGGTAGCATAAAAGATGTTAATCATAAATTACAAAAATCAAATCATTACATCGCAGGGTTTGAGTTCGATTTATTCAAACATTGGGAATTAAACATTGAAGCTTACCGCAAAGATTTTACACAGTTAACAAACTTAAACACCAATAAAATATACGAAGATACGCCTGATAATGCTGCACGTCCTGATATTTTCAAAAAGGATTTCATTATCGAAACAGGTAAAGCACAAGGAATTGATTTTGTGTTAAAATACGACCGCAAGCGCTTGTATTTATGGTTTGTTTACTCTTTAACCTATGTTACTCGTTGGGATGGAATCCAAGAATATGCGCCAGTTTTCGACAGAAGACACAATGCTAACTTTGTTGCATCTTACACTTTTGGCAAGAACTTAAATTGGGAATTTGATGTTCGTTGGAACATTGGTTCTGGATTCCCATTCAAACCAACAGGTGGTTTCTACGAAGACTTAAACTTCCAAGATGGAATTACAACAGATTACACAAGCACAAATGGTGAATTAAACTATTATTTCGACAATTCAGAAGTAAAACGCTTGCCTTGGTATCACCGTTTGGATATCAATATCAAACGTACCTTCTTGTTATTTGAAAACACTAAATTGGAAACAGCTATCGGTGCGACCAATGTTTACAACCGTGAAAACATTTTCTATTTCGACCGTGTGCAATATAAACGTGTTAACCAGTTACCACTTTTACCAACGGCTAGTATTATCATGACATTCTAATCTTTGGCTTCAATCATGATAGAATACCCTTTCTGACAAACCAGGAAGGGTATTTTTTTTGAATATTTTCGACCAATTCGTTTTTAACTCCCCATAATTATTCCTACTTTTGTATGACCAAAAATTGAAAACGACAATCGTCAACCCGACAATTGGCTAAATTATTTGATTGGTCAGAATTTTTGAACCATTATTTATTTTACCAACATGTCATCTACTAAATACATTTTTGTTACCGGAGGTGTTACCTCATCATTGGGAAAAGGAATCATTTCAGCTTCTTTGGCTAAACTATTGCAAGCACGTGGTTACTCTGTTACCATCCAAAAATTGGATCCTTATATCAATGTTGATCCAGGTACCTTAAACCCATATGAACATGGAGAATGTTTTGTAACTGATGATGGTGCTGAAACGGATTTGGATTTAGGACATTACGAACGTTTCTTAAATATCCCGACTTCCAAGGCAAACAATGTAACCACCGGCCGTATTTACCAATCGGTAATCGAAAAAGAAAGACGTGGTGATTATTTAGGAAAAACGGTTCAGGTTATTCCTCACATCACAGATGAGATAAAAAACAGAATCAAAATATTAGGCAAAACTAGTAATTATCAATTTGTAATAACCGAAATTGGTGGAACAGTTGGTGATATTGAATCATTACCATACATCGAAGCTGTTCGTCAGTTACGTTGGGAATTAGGAAAAGATGCAATGGTTATCCATTTAACTTTATTACCATACTTATCTACTACAGGCGAATTAAAAACAAAACCAACACAACATTCTGTTAAATTGTTATTGGAGTATGGTGTACAGCCCGACATATTAGTTTGTCGTACCGAGCATCCTATCAACAAAGAAATTAGAAACAAAATTGCCTTATTCTGTAACGTTGCACCAAATGCAGTTATTGAAGCAATGGACGCAAGTACCATTTACGAAGTGCCATTATTAATGGAGCAAGAAAACTTGGATGTAGTTGTTTTAAACCATTTAGGAATGCCAGTTTCCGAGAACATGGACTTGGATAAATGGAAAGAGTTTTTACAAAAATTCAAACATCCTAAACACGAAGTAAAAATTGGATTGGTTGGAAAATATGTAGAATTGAAAGATTCCTACAAATCAATTTCAGAGGCCTTTATTCATGCGGGTGCTGCAAATGATTGCAAAGTAAACATTGAATGGATTCACTCCGAAAGCATTACCGATGAAAATGTAAAAGAAAAATTCAAAGGATTAAAAGGCGTTTTGGTTGCACCAGGATTTGGTCAGCGCGGAATAGAAGGAAAAATTACAGCCATTAAATATGCTCGCGAAAACAATGTACCTTTCTTTGGTATTTGTTTAGGAATGCAATGTGCCGTAATTGAATTTGCAAGAAATGTATTGGGATTCAAAGATGCCAACTCCACCGAAATGAACCCAGGAACTACAAATCCAGTGATTGATTTACTAGAGTCGCAAAAGAAAATAACCAACAAAGGTGGAACAATGCGTTTGGGTTCATACCCTTGTAATGTGAGCGAAAACACCAATGCTTGGGAAATATACAAAAAGAAAGAAATTACAGAGCGTCACCGCCATCGTTACGAATTCAATAATGAATACTTACAAGATTTCGAAAAAGCAGGAATGATTGCTTCGGGTATAAATCCAGAAGGAGGATTGGTAGAGATTGTTGAAATAAAAGATCATCCTTGGTTTGTAGCAGTTCAGTTCCATCCAGAATACAAGAGTACGGTTGCAAATCCTCATCCATTGTTTGTTAACTTTGTGAAAGCAAGCATCGAGGTTTCTAAATTAGTTCACTAGTAATAGTTTAAAATAAAAAGAGAGGCGAAACAATTTGTTTCGCCTCTCTTTTTTGTGGTAGAAATTAAATTATAACTGCCCCTGAAGTGATTCCCAAGTTTTCATCTCTGCTTCTAATTGCTTTTTCATTGCCTCGTAGGTTGCAAATGCACCTTTATCATTCATCACAGTTTGATATTGATTCGGATCAGCCAATTTCGCATCAAATGCTTTTATTTCAGCTTCTAAACGTTCAATCTCCTTTTCTGATTTCGTGATTTGGTTTTTAATTTGTTTTAATTCTTTTTCACGCTCATCATTTTTTGATTCCACTTTGGCAACAGGTTTTTCATCTGTTTTAGGTTTTACAAATGGATTTTTTGATGAATTCATTTCGTTCAAACGATTCATTTTTAATTTTTGCATGAATGCATTGATATCGCATAAATGTTCTTTTACCTCACCACCTTTGAACTCGTACATTTTGTTCACCAAACCATCAAGGAAGTCACGGTCATGGGAAACAAGAACTACTGTTCCCTCATAATCCTGAATAGCTTTCTTCAAAATTTCTTTACTTCGAATATCTAAGTGATTGGTAGGCTCATCCAACACTAGGAAGTTGTACGGCTCCAATAATAATTTACACAAAGCTAAACGACCACGCTCTCCCCCACTCAACACACTTACCTTCTTATCAATATCATCGCCACCAAACAAGAATGAACCTAATAATGTTCTTACTTGTTTACGAATATCACCCACTGCTAATTCATCAATGGTTTCAAAAACAGTTTTTGTTTTATCTAATTTCTCAGCCTGATCCTGAGCAAAATAACCCATATTCACACTGTGCCCAAGTGTTACCACACCATCAAAATCAATTTGCTTTGCAATCATTTTAATCATGGTACTCTTTCCTTCACCGTTACGACCAACCAATGCAATTTTTTCTCCTTTTGTTAAAATGAAATTTGCATCTTTAAAAATCTGTTTTTGCCCATATTTTTTGCCTGCATGCTCTACTGTCAAAACAATTTTACCAGAATGTGCTGGAGGAGGAAATTTAAAGAACATAGTTGCATTATCGCTTTCATCCACTTCCACAATCTCCATACGATCCAACTTTTTAATCAATGACTGTGCAAATGCTGCTTTACTTGCTTTTGCACGGTATTTATCAATTAATACTTCCGTTTGATTGATAATCTTTTGTTGATTCTTAGCTGCATTTTCTTGTTGCTCTCTTCGCTCTTTGCGCAATTCGAGGTAACGTGAATAATTTGTTTTGTAATCGTAAATTTTATTATTTGAAATTTCAATGGTACGATTTGTTACCGTGTCCAAAAACTGCTTATCATGGCTAATCAGCATTACTGAACCACTGTAAGAATCCATAAACTCCTCTAACCATTGAATAGACTCAATATCCAAGTGATTCGTAGGCTCATCCAACAACAAAATATCTGGTTTTTGTAATAAGATTTTTGCTAATTCAATACGCATACGCCATCCACCACTAAACTCAGAAGTAGGACGATCGAAATCGCTACGTTCAAAACCCAAACCTTTTAATATTTTTTCAATCTCTTCATTTTTATTATTTGCACCGATAACATCCAAACGATGCGTAATTTCCGTCAATTCATCAATAATTTTCATGTACGAATCACTTTCGTAATCGGTACGCGTTTCCAACTCATGATTTATAAATGCCAGTCGGTCTTCTAATTTTTGGATTTCTTCATAGGCCGTTTCTGTTTCCTCAAAAACTGTTTTTCCTTGCTGGTGAATCATATCCTGAGGTAGGTAACCGATTTTGTAATCGTTAGGCTTAGAAATTTCACCCTTAGTAGGATTTTGCAAACCTGACAAAAGTTTAAGCATCGTTGATTTGCCAGCACCATTTTTACCAGCCAAACCAATCCTATCTTTAGGATTAACTAAAAAACTAACATTATCGAATAAATCGTAACCACCAAAGGAAACCGTAACCGAATTAACTGAAATCATTGTTTTATTTTTTTAAGGCTGCAAATTTAGTGAAAAAGCCTGATATAACAACACTTGTAACCTCTGTGATTTTAGTTACATAGCAAACTAAGAATTGTTGTTACATTTGTATTAAATTTTAAAGACGATGGGATTTAAACAAACCGCACTGTATAGCATTGTAAACAATAAATGTCCGAAATGCCACGAAGGGAATTTTTTTGAGACCAATAACCCTTATAAACTTAGTCGATTCGACAAAATGCCACACAATTGCCCTGTTTGTAATGAGGATTTTGAGCGCGAAACAGGATTTTACTATGGAGCGATGTACGTTAGCTATGGCTTAACAGTTGCTTTTGGAGTTGGTGTATTTTTATTGGTGAGTGTTTTATTGGGATACGATGTGGTTACTTTCTTGGTAACATTTGGTGTACTACAAGTGGTTTTAATGCCTGTATTTTATCGTATGGCCCGACTAGTATGGATCAACTTTTTCGTTAAATACAAAGAGAAAGAAAAAAAGGCATAATTGGACTCATTTTCCTAAATCCAATAATCGAGCATTCTCAAAAGTTGCTACATCACTTAATTCATTTTTTGAAAGCACACGCATTGCCTTGGCAACAGTTGCTGCTTCAATTGCCTTGTATTTTTTCAGTTTCCCTACAAATAAAAAAGACAAACCCTTCATAATTTTTTTACCAATCAATTCTCCCAAACGAAATTCCTTTCGATCACCTAACAACATAGAAGGACGAACAATAATTAAATTTTTAAATTTTAATCGCGCTAAATCATTTTCAACATCTCCTTTTACTTTCAAGTAAAAATTAGATGAATTTTTATCGGCACCCAAGGAAGAAACAACAACAAATTTTTCAATGCCATTCCGTTTTGCTAATTGAGCAAAATCCAACACATAGGTATAATCCACTTTAACAAAGGCATCTTGAGAACCTGCTACTTTTATAGTTGTTCCCATACAACAAAAAACAACATCACCTTTTATTAATTCGGAAGTGCTATCTAATTTATTAAAATCAACAATACATTGCTCTAATTTCGAATGTGACAATCCAAGTTGCTTCCTTAAAAACAATTTCACAACAGTAAAATCAGTATCTTCCAATAGCTGCTCAACCAAAGCTGTTCCAACTAAACCACTAGCTCCAATTACAATTGCGGTTTTTCCCATTTTTTATTTTCCTTTTACACGTGTATACAATGAGGCAAATGCATCTGCAAACGACATTTTAAATTTCCCTCTATCCAATGCCATTGAATTATCTGCATTTCGATTTAGCTTATAAGAAAATGGGAAACCTGCATCTGAAATATCCCAGCCTCCCATTTGTCCAAAACGAATATCATTAAAAAATATCGTAGAATCTTCCTTTGTTATAACATAATGCCCCTTTGAAAACTGTTTTAAAATAGCCAATGATTTATCCCCTTCAAAAGGCTTTACCAATTGTTCATTACGTTCTACTCTATGAAATTCAATATCTGAAGACTTATCAAAAATGGAATAATAACCAATGTATGTTCCAGTTGAATCATTTGTATAGGCCATCCATAAAAAATTATTCAAAGGTGTTGGAGTAGTTACAAATTCATTTGCTGTCAAATTTTGTTTCGAAAACGAATCTTTCATAGTATCATGAACGTGCCATTTATTGATTAGCGTAAATACCAAATAAGCGGTACTAATAATTAATCCCGCCTTATTCCACTTTACACGTTTAGGTGATCCATTTTTGGCAATCAAAGCAACCAACACACAAATTAAAAATGGAATGGTATAAAATACATCAGCAACAAAAATGGAATTAAAAGAAACGCGGTACTCACTGAATGGTTCAAACCATCCTGTACCATATGCTGTCATAGCATCAATTAAAATATGTGTAAACATTCCTAAGAAGAAAAGTATGGTCCATTGCCAAAAGGTTACCTCTGCTTTCTTAAATAGCTTAGTGAATAAAAAACCTATTAGTGGAGACATCAACACCACAAATAATAAGGAGTGAGTTATACCCCGATGAACCATCAATTGTTGTGCATCAGTTGTACAACAAGAAGCAAATACATCAAAATCAGGAATAGTATCAGCCAAGGCCCCCCAAAGCATTGCTTTACGACCTATTTTTTTACCTAAAACCGCTTCACCAATTGCGGCACC
>JBIIOB010000463.1:0-2503 GCA_044337125.1 Bacteroidia bacterium | reverse complement strand
TGGGATACGATACTTCAGGAGAATTAAGAGGAGGTATTGCTGTTAAAATTCGAAGAAACGAGGATAAGGAAATAAATGTTCCTATTACTGAATAAAAGGAAACAATTTGAAATAATCAAAAACCCGCAAATAATTTTATTTGCGGGTTTTATTTTTTAACTTTGGTTAACTATGAAAATTACCAACGATAATACACTTTCATTTTTAACCATTGTTTTGTTGTTGTTTTTTAGTTCATGTATGAACGAAAAAGCGATTCCAGATTACAATGCTTATCCTGATGATATCGGTAAAATTGTTTTTACAAAATGTGCTGTGTCTGGCTGCCACAATGAAGCTAGTAAATATGCTGCTGGTGGCTTGTCCTTGGAAAGTTGGGATAAACTTTTTGAAGGAGGAAGAAACAGTGTTTCTGTAATTCCATATAGAAATGACTATAGTACATTTATGTATTACATTAATACCTATGCAGATTTAGGTGTTACATTGACTCCGACTATGCCTTATAACCGTGACAAGTTAACACGTGAAGAAGTTTTAATGGTTCGCGATTGGATAAACAATGGTGCACCGAATAGAGATGGATTCGTGAAATTTTCAGACAATCCTAATCGAAAAAAGTTTTATGTTACCAATCAAGGTTGTGATGTGGTGACTGTGTTTGATCAAGAAACTCTTTTGCCCATGCGTTATATAGATATTGGTAATAGTGCTGGGATTGAATCACCCCACAATGTGAAAGTTTCGGCTGATGGTCAATTTTGGTATGTTGTATCTACTGGTGGTAATTCATTGCAAAAATATAGAGCATCTGACGATTCTTATGTAGGTGAAGCAATATTGGGATTAAAAAATTGGAATACAATTGCACTTACTCCTGATGGGCAAAAAGCATTTGCTATCGATTGGAGTTTCAATGGCGATATAGCTGAAATTAATTTAAATACATTAACAGTTACTCACAATTTAGGATTTAACAATCCACATGGATCTGCTTTAAATCATACAGCTGATACCTTGTACGTGACACTCCAAAATAGTAGTGAAATTTTAAAATTGCCATTGGTTGATTTTAGTGCATATGAAGTTGTGAATTTATATTCAACACCACCACCTGTTTCATTACTTCCACATGAGCTTGTTTTTTCTCCTGATGGAACAAAATATTTTGTGACATGTCAAGGCACAACCGAGGTTAGAGTTTTTAATACAGCAACGAATCAATTATTAGCAACCATTCCTGTTGGTGGTTTGCCATCCGAGATGGTAGTTTCTACTTCAACAAATTATTTGTTTGTTACATGTCCTGAGGATACGGTTAATTTTGCAGGGAAGAGAGGTTCCGTAACTGTAATTGATTACACAACCAATTCCTTTGTAAAAAATATTTATACAGGTCATCAGCCACACGGAATTGGAATGGATGATGCAAAAAAAATGGTTTACATTGCCAATAGAAATGCTTCGAGTGATGGTCCAGCGCCACACCATTTAGGGACTTGTAGCGGACGAAATGGAAATGTATCTTTTATTGATTTAAATACTTTAGAGACCGTAAAAACTGAAACTAATAGTATAAAAAAGATTGAAGTTTCAGTTGATCCATATGCAATAGGCGTTCGTCACTGATGGAATTGGAAGAAGAAAATAGTTCAATTGTATTATTTGATGGAGTGTGCAATTTTTGTAATTCTTCTGTGAATTTTATTATTCGTCACGACAAAAAAAAGCGATACAAATTTGCTGCATTACAATCGGATATCGGGAGAGTGCTCTCTGAAAAGAATGCTATTGATCAATCAAAAATTGATAGTATTATTTTAGTAGAAAATGGAAAAGTGTTTATTAAATCTTCCGCAATTTTAAGAATAAGCCAACACCTGAATTATTTGTATCCACTGTTTTTTGGATTTGTTATTATACCAAAATTTATTCGTGATCGAGTTTATGATTTTATCGCTAAAAACCGGTATAAATGGTTTGGCAAAAAGGAGACTTGTATGATACCAAGCCCTGAAATAAAAAGTCGATTTATTTCTTAAATTTCAATTTTACTATTTTTTTCTCATAATCAATTACTGCATTGTATTTTAATAATACATCACTTCCTAAAACACCATCTACAGGCTTTAATCCAATTTGTTCGTACGATTGATTTACATGTGATAAGTCGAGTAGAATAGTGTGATAATTTAAAATTTCAACTTCACCAATTTTAATTTTTTTTAATGTTACCAATTGACTTTCCATGGAGTTGGTTCCTAAACCGCTCGATAATTTATCATGTGTGTCAAATTTTTTTTCTGAGACAAATTTTTTAATTCTGTTTTTATCAAAAACAGTTTTCGAAGCTCCAGTATCAACAATTAAATGTGATACTTTATTATTGATTTTAATTTTAATCATTAAGTGAAAACCTTCACCATCAATGTTTAAAATTTTGAAGGGAATAGTAGAAATCATAGTAATATGGTGTTAAAAAAAGGCGACTATAATTCAGTCA
>JBIIOB010000462.1:0-2504 GCA_044337125.1 Bacteroidia bacterium | reverse complement strand
AGCATCAGTTACCTCTTTTGCTTTTCCTAAACCGTAACCTACAATTCCTTTTTCATTTCCAACAACAACGATTGCTGAAAATGTAAAGTTTCTACCACCTTTAGTAACTTTGGTTACACGTTGAATGCTAACAAGTTTATCTTTTAGTTCGATATCACTTGATTTTACTCTTTTTACGTTTGCGTTTGACACGATATAAAGTTTTTAATTTTTAATAATTTAATTAGAATTTTAGTCCTGCTTCACGTGCAGCTTCTGCTAATGATTTAACACGACCATGGTATAAATATCCATTTCTATCGAAACGAACTGAAGTGATACCAGCACCATTCGCTTTTTCAGCGATTGATTTACCAACCAATTTAGCTTGATCGATTTTGTTCACTTTAGCTTCAGCAATACCTTTATCGGCAGACGATGCAGCAAGAAGTGTTTTTCCTGAATTATCATCAATTAACTGAACATAAATACCTTTATTACTTCTAAAAACAGTAAGTCTTGGACTTTGAGCATCACCGCTAACTACTTTGCGGATACGTTGCTTAATTCTGTTTCTTCTGTACTCTTTTGTGATTGCCATTTTATCTTATTATTTATATCGGATTTGGCCGATAATTAATGTTCTTATTTATTATTTACCTGCTGATTTACCTGCTTTTCTTCTTAATACCTCACCAGCGAATTTAATACCTTTACCTTTGTATGGTTCAGGTTTACGCAATGAGCGGATTTTTGCAGCAACCATTCCTAATAATTGTTTATCAGCACACTCCATGATGATTTTAGGATTTTGTCCTTTATCAGCAGTAGTTGTAACTTTAATTTCAGTTGGTAAATCAAATGTTACGTTATGAGAATAACCCAAAGACAATTCTAATAATTGACCTTTGTTAGTAGCACGGTAACCTACCCCTACTAATTCTTGTTCTGTTTTGTAACCTTCGCTAACACCTTTCACCATACCTGCAACCAAAGAACGGTATAAACCATGTAATGCTTTATGACGTTTTTGTTCAGTAGCACGAGATAATGTTAAAACACCATCTTCGTTTGTTAAAGTGATTGCTGAATCTATATTTTGAGTTAATGTACCTTTTGGTCCTTTAACTGTGATAACATTTTTATCTGAAATGCTAACTTCTGTTCCTTTCGGAAGTGCAATTGGTAACTTACCTATTCTTGACATGTTCTTTCCTCCTAAAGATTAATAAACGTAACATAAAACTTCGCCACCAACTTTTTGAGTCTTTGCTTCTTTGTCAGTCATAACACCTTTAGAAGTAGATAGGATGGCAATACCTAAACCATTTAATACACGTGGAATTTCACGAGAACCAGCATACTGACGTAAACCTGGAGAAGAAATTCTCTGTAAGTTTTTAATAGCTGATTGTTTAGTTACTGGATGATACTTCAATGCAATTTTGATAGTGCCTTGAGTAGTTGTATCTTCAAATTTGTAATTTAAGATGTATCCCTTATCGAAAAGAATTTTTGTAATTTCTTTTTTAAGATTAGAAGCTGGGATTTCTACGATTCTGTGGTTTGCTTTGATAGCATTTCTCACGCGAGTGAGGTAATCTGATATTGTATCTGTCATTTTATTTTGGTTTATATGTTATCCCGCACGCAGGATAATTATATTAATACTCTACTTTATATAGCCTGTTGGTTTGTGCTTACCAACTTGCTTTTGTAACGCCTGGGATCATACCATCAAGTGCCATTTCACGGAATGTATTACGTGAAATACCAAACTGACGCATATAACCTCTTGGACGACCAGTTAATTTACAACGGTTACGTTGACGAACTGGAGATGATGCTCTTGGAAGTTTTTGTAATCCAACAAAATCACCTGCAGCTTTTAAAGCTGCTCTTTTTTCAGCGTGTAAATCAGCAAGTTTCTTACGTTTAACTTCTCTTGCTTTCATTGACTCTTTTGCCATCTGCTTATATTATTTTTTTTGGTTTTTAAATGGTAATCCGAATTCTGCTAATAATGCTAATGCTTCTCCATCAGATTTTGCTGAAGTTACAAAGGTAATATCCATACCCATTATTTTGCTAACTTTATCGATATCAATTTCTGGGAAGATGATTTGTTCAGTAACACCTAATGTATAGTTACCATTTCCATCAAAACCTTTTTCATTGATTCCTCTAAAATCACGAATACGTGGCAAAGCTACGGAAATTAATCGATCTAAAAACTCATACATGGTATCTCCACGTAAAGTTACTCTCACTCCGATAGGAACACCTTTACGAAGTTTGAAGTTCGAAATATCTTTCTTAGAAACTGTTGAAACTGCTTTTTGACCAGTAATAGTAGTCATTTCTTTGATAGCTCCTTCAATTAATTTTTTGTCAGATACAGCATCACCAACACCTTGGTTCACACAAATTTTTTCCAATTTTGGAACTTGCATTGAGCTGCTATAGCTAAATTTTTTCTGTAAAGCTGGAATTACATCCGCTTTATACTTGTCTTTTAAACGTGG
>JBIIOB010000063.1:0-8527 GCA_044337125.1 Bacteroidia bacterium | reverse complement strand
ACACCACTTGAAATAATTTTTGCTAATGGTTTCAGATTGTATTTTTTAACTGCTTCGTCTGATGCTAATAAAATAGCAGCAGCTCCATCATTTAATCCAGATGCATTTCCAGCAGTAACTGTTCCGCCTTCTTTTTTAAATGCACCTTTTAATTTTGCTAATCCTTCCATACTAGTTTCCGGACGAAGAAATTCATCTTTATCAAATAGTTTTGGATCACCTTTGCGTTGAGGGATTTCAACAGCAACAATCTCTTTTGCAAATCGTCCTTTTGCTTGTGCAGCAGTTGCTTTTTGTTGACTCCACAAAGCAAATTTATCTTGGTCTTCTCTGCTTATTTTATCTCTGTCGGATAAATTTTCGGCAGTTTCACCCATTCCATCAACTCCATACAATTCTTTCATTTTAGGATTGATGAATCTCCAACCAAAACTAGAATCAAATAATTGTTGATCACGGCCAAATGCACCCGATGCTTTCGACATTACTAATGGACCACGTGTCATATTTTCTACACCACCCGAAATCATTAAATCGGTTTCTCCAATCATGATGCTACGAGCTGCAGCCATAGTTGCTGATAAGCCCGATGCACACAAACGGTTTACGGTTTCACCAGGAACTTGATAAGGTAAGCCCGCAAGTAATAATGCCATGCGTGCAACATTACGATTGTCTTCTCCCGCTTGGTTAGCACAACCCATAATTACATCACCAATTTCTTTTTGATCAATAGATGGATTGCGTTTCATTAATTCTTTTAATACAATTGCTGCTAAATCATCGGTACGAACAGTTGAAAGTGTTCCACCAAAATTTCCGATTGGAGTTCTTACTCCGTCAATGATGTATGCGTTTTTCATTTTTTATATAGTATGAAATTTATGAATCTTAATTATTTTTCTTCAGGAAACCATTCTTTACTTGTGCGGTAAACAGTTCCTTTAAACAAGGCAACAACTTTATTATGCTGGTTGCTAACTGTAATGTGATATACACCAACTTTATTTGATAAACTCATTTCTTCTGCTGTTGCAGTAATAACATCACCTTCTTTTAATGATTCAGTGTGTGAAATGCTTGTTTCAACAGAAACACTCATTCTTCCGTGTGAATTGGATGCAAATGCTAATGCGCTATCAGCAAGTGAATAGGTAATACCACCATGTGCAATAGCAAAACCATTTAGCATTTCTTTACGAATGGTCATGCGTAAAACACATTTGCCTTGCTTTACTTCAAGTCGCTCAATACCCAACCATTGGCTAAACCAATCGTTATCATACATTTTGCTAACTATCTTTTCGGGTAGTGTATTATCACTCATTAGTTTTTAATTAAAAAATGTTTTGTTGTCTTTTACCATCATTTTCATAAGTACACATGGACGGTAGCGATCTTCTCCATACAACTCGTACATGATTTCTAATGTGTTTAATATATTTTGAAGTCCTAATTCATCCGACCATTTTAGTAATCCTTTAGGATAATTAACACCTTTGGTCATTGCTAAATCTAAATCTTCTTTCGTAGCTAATTGCAAATACAAAGAATCTACAGCTTCGTTAATGAGCATTGCAATTACTCGGTTGAAAATGTATTTTCCTAATTCTTCGTTTTGATTGGGTTGAGGAGGAGTTGTGCCTTCAGCATAGTTGTAATAACCTCTACCTGATTTACGACCAAATAATTTTGCTTCGTACAATCGTTTTTGTGTTAAACTTGGTTTGAAACGTGGTTCATAAAAGAATTGCTCCCAAACGCTTTCCGTAACTTTGTAATTGATATCGTTTCCAATAAAATCCATCAATTCGAATGGACCCATTTTAAATCCACCATACGTTTTTAAAGCCCAGTCGATTGTTGCAAAATCGGCCATTCCTTCTTCGTATATACGTATGGATTCACCGTAATAGGAGCGAGCTACACGATTAACAATAAATCCAGGAGTGTCCTTTGTAAGTACAGTTACTTTCCCCCAACTATCAATTATTTTTTTTGATTCAATGGTAATGGCATTGTCTGTTGTAATGGCTGGAATTATTTCAACCAAAGGCATTAATGGCGAAGGGTTGAAAAAATGAATACCAATTACTCGATTTGATTTTTTACAAGCAGAAGCAATGGATGCAATGGATAGAGAAGAAGTGTTGCTTGCTAAAATGCAATCATCAGCAACGATTGTTTCTAATTCAGAAAACACTTTTTGCTTTACATCAATGTTTTCAATAATTGCTTCGATAATGAGTCCGCAATTTTTAAAATCACCCAGATTAGAAGCATATTTTGTTTTCGCTAAAATTGCTTTGGAAATATCTTCAGTCAATTTTTGCTTTTCAACTAACTTATTGAGGGTGCTTATTAGGTTGGCTTTTGCTTTATCGAGGGCTGCTTGATTATTATCGTAAATGATTACTTCGTGTCCAGCAGTCGCTGCTACTTGTGCTATTCCTGCTCCCATGGCACCAGAGCCTATGATTCCTATAATGTTGTTGGTTGTTAGTTGTTGGTTGTTGGGCATTCCTTAATTTAGTTTTTGGTAATAATTTATAAATCCGTTTAGTAACTTTTTACAAGTTGTTATGTTTTCAATGCTGTTATTTAATAGTTCTTCGTTAATATAGTTTTGGTCAAAAGCAATATAAATTTGTGTTTCTAATTCAAATAGTGAGCCTCTACTTATATAAAAGAATTGGATAGAATCCTTTGTGTGATTCCTACCACATCCCTCTGCAATATTTGATGGGATTGAAACTGCGCATCTTCTTATTTGTGAAGTTAATCCGTAAAGCTCATCTTTGGGAAATTCTTTCGTAATTGTATATATCTGATTTACTAGTTTACGACTTTCTTTCCATACATCAAGATCATTATATGTTTTATAGTTCATTTCTATAATTCTAACAACTAATAACCAACAACCAATAGTTAACACCCTTTAAAAACCGGTTTACGTTTTTCTAAAAAAGCATTCACTCCTTCGTTGTAATCATAGCTTTGAGCTGCTTTTACTTGTTCATTTCCTTCAGCAACTAATTGATGTTCTAAATTATTGGTCATGCTTTGGTTCAATAATTTTTTTGTTAAACCAATACCTATCGTAGGCATGTCTGCTAATGTTTTTGCAATGGCGAATGCTTCGGTTTGTAAATTAGCATCATCAGCAACTTTGTATATCATTCCCATTTTTTCGGCATCATGTGCTGAAACTTTATCGCCTAACATCATTAATGCAGAAGCTTTTCCGAATCCAATTAAACGTGGAAGAAAGAATGTTCCACCGCTATCAGGTATAAGTCCAATTTTACTAAATGCTTGAATAAAAGCAACCGAGCTTCCTGCAATAACAACATCGCAAGCCAAAGCGATGTTGGCGCCAGCACCAGCAGCTACACCATTTACAGCACAAATAATTGGTTTTTCAATGGTTCTTATTTTTTGGATAATAGGATTGTAGTGTTCACGAACAATGCGTTCGATGCCAGGACCGCTTGTGTCCATTGCTTCTGATAAATCTTGTCCAGCACAAAACGCTTTGCCTTCGCCTGTTATATAGATTGCTCTAACAGTTGTATTTACTTTTGCTTTGTCTAATTCGGCTTGCAATTGCAGCGCCATGTCGCGATTAAAGCTATTAAATTTATCAGGACGGTTAAGTGTAAGTTTTAAAACACTACCATCAATTTCGGATTTTATAAAAGTCATAGTATTTGATTTTTTCGAGAATCAAATATACGGGCAATTAGCGGATAAAAAAAGTAGTTTATAAGCTCTTGGAGAAAGTTATTTTATATGATGAGCCGTCAAGATTACTATAAATTAGCGTTGCATTTATTTGCTCGATTAGGGCATCTAATATTTCTAAACCAACGGATGATTTTTTGATTAAAGAGGAGTCGAACCCAGGGCCATTGTCTTGAACTATTAATTCAACCAAATTATCTTTTTCGGATAACTCAATCTCTATTTTTCCAGTATTTTTTGCTTGAAAAGCATGTTTGTAGGAGTTGGTTACCAATTCGTTCACAATTAATGATAAAGGAATTGCAATAGATATTGGCAATTCTACATCATTTATTTTTGGTACGAGTTTAATTTCTTTTGTTTCGTTAGTAAATGTGTCGGATAAGTTTTGTAACAATTCATGTAAGTATTTCTTGAAATTAATACTAGAATAGGATTTTGATTGATATAGAAGTTGATGAACTGTAGCAATTGAATTTACTCTGCTTCTTGCTTCTTGAAATAAGTTGTAATGGTAATCATCTTTTGCCTTTTCGGATTGAAGATTTAATAAGCTAGAAACAATGGTTAGATTGTTTTTAACACGATGGTGAACTTCTTGTAATAGTACTTTTTGCTCATTTATGAGATGTTTTAACTCCTCGGTTACTTTTAATTTCTCATTTGTTTCTAGAGCGAGTGAAACCATCTGGCTGATTACCAAACCGAATTTTTTTTCTTCTTCGGTCCATTGGTGTTGTGTTTTTGTGTTTTCGAAACAAACAACACCAATAATTTCACCTTCAATACGCATGGGAATATCCATAAGCGATTTGATGTGATTGGGTTTTAGATAGATTTCAAGAAGTTCGGCTGTTTGTGGATTCTGAATAGCATCGTGAGTAGCAATGATTTTTTCAGTTTCAAATAATTTGAAGTACTTTGGCATTGCAACCCTTGGTAAATCGGATTGAGATGTTAATTGTAATTTTTCTAAATCGTAATTTCCGATACAATGAATTTGAGAATAATCTGCATTGTAAATCCATGCATTTACGCGTTGCGCATTCATAGCAGAGGCTGCTTTTTCTAATATTTCGTAAATAGCATCTTCCAATTTTCCATCACGAATTTTTCGTGATTTAGAAAGCTGCTCAATAACATCAAAAAATGAATTCATTTAGTCGAAAAATATTACTTATTCGTAGTAAAAATATGCAAATCAATCGAAAAACGCAAGTCTAATTTGTTGTTTTCCTTTTGTATTGGATAATACTAGTAATCGCGATGATTAAAAAAGGGAATGTTGAAAGAAGGATTTTAAAATTTAAACTAATTATGCCAATGATGAACATAAAACCTAACAGAACACTTAATCCTCCAATCGCCAAGTAAGTTAGTCTTTTACTAGGTTGTTTTTGTAGGATAGTGACCATTAAAAGGATTTGGGCAATAAGTGGCAGTAGAATAAATGGGTGCATCACTGAAGTAGGACTTGTTGCTAATTTGAAGATGATTTCAGCTTCCGCCTGAAATAAAAATAAATGATTTCCTCCGCCCCATTCAAGATATCCAATAAGGGAGGTGATAATTAAAAGGAAATTGAGCAGTTTAAGTTTTTGCATGGTAGTTTTAATTTTTCTTCCTGCTCAAAAAGTCTATATACACTTAAAATAGTCAAATGGTTCTTTACAATCCAAGCATTTGTATAATGCTTTACATGCTGTTGATCCAAACTGTGAAATCATTTCGGTGTTTTGCGAGCCACATTGCGGGCATTTTAGAACTTTCGGTTTGCCAATTAAAATTCCTTTATCTACAGTTGAGTGCAGTGGTGGAGCAATTCCATATTGTCTAAGCTTTTCTTTTGCTTCAGGTGTTATCCAATCAGTAGTCCAAGTGGGTGAGTATACCAATTTTACGCTAATGTTACCAACATTTTTATCTGCTAGTGCTTCTTTGATTTGATCTTCAATTAATTTCATAGCAGGGCAACCGCTGTAGGTAGGAGTAATGTAAACATCACAATTTCCATCTTTTAATTCAACACGCTGAAGAATTCCTAAATCTTTAATAGTAATAACAGGAATTTCTGGATCAGGAATTTCTGAAAGCACTTCGTATATTTCTTTTTCGTTAAGCATAATTCTAATTGTATATAACAAAAATAAATCCTCCAATGTTTAAAGCAAAGGAGGATTTACAAATTCTAGTTAACATAAATTACCATTTAGCATCAGGATATGCACGTTGTAAGTATTGCATCTCAGCTAAAATATAACCTAAACTTTCTGTATGAACTCCTTTTCTGCTGCCTGTTTGCATGTAAGCATCTGCAGGTACAGTTAATGTTGCTTCTAATAAAACTTCAGTAATGATTTTTTTCCAACGAGTTTTTAAAACGTTTAAATCAACTGCTATTCCTTCTTTAATTAAAAGCGCGTCAACCTCATTCATTTCGAATAATTCGCCAGTGTACATCCAGATATCATCAACTGACTTTTGAATGCGTTGATGACTTTCTTCTGTACCATCACCCAAACGCAATGTCCAGTCTGTAGCAAATTTTAAATGGTATTTTACCTCCTTGATTGCTTTCGCAGATATAGCTGCAATGGTTTCATCTTTTGATTTTACCAATTCTTCGTACAAGCAGAAATCAAATGCAGAAACAATTAATTGGCGTGCAATAGTGTATCCAAAATCGCCATTTGGCAATTGCATAATTAAATTGCAAAGAAATTCTCTTTCACCACGTTTGTATGCTAAATCATCTTCTGTTTTTCCTTTTCCTTCAACTTGTGCTGCATATTTTAATAATGCATCGGCTCTTCCAATTAAGTCCAAAGCCATGTTAGTCATTGCAATGTCTTCCTCCAATAATGGACCTTTGCTGCTCCATTCTGAAAGGCGATGACCAAGTATTAATGCATTGTCACCTAATCGAAGAGTGTAGCTAAATAAAGCTTCTTGTTTTGTCATGGTATTAAATATTTTTTGCGCCTTCAGGCATTACATAAAAAGTTGGATGACGGTATGGTTTGTCGTTTGATGGATCAAATAACATTCCGCTGTCTTCTGGTGCTGAAGCAACAATTGCTGAAGATGGTACAACCCAAATGCTTGTTCCTTCGCTTCTACGGGTGTATAAATCACGTGCATTTTGCAATGCCATTTCTTTGTCAGTAGCATGAACACTACCTGAATGTTTGTGAGGAATTCCTGGGCTTGCTTGAATAAATACTTCCCATAATTGTCCTTGTGTATCTTTTGCGTTACTCATGATTTCAATTTTTATAGTTTAAATCGTAGTTAAATTATTAAGCTACTAATACTTCTTTTTTTTGTTTTGCTGCATATGCGTTTGCTGCTTCACGAACCCAAGCTCCATTTTCATGAGCGCTTACATGGTTTGCCATTCTAATCTTGTTCAAAGGACCATTGCCATTAATTACTTGATTAAATTCTTCCCAATTAATTTCACCATGATCATAAATGCCTTTTGCTTCATTCCATTTTAATTTATCATCAGGAATTTTTAATCCAATTACTTCGGTTTGTTGAACAGTTTTGTCGATAAAACGTTGACGCAATACATCATTACTTTCACGTTTAATTCTCCATGTCATTGCTTTTCCTGAGTGAGGTGAATCGGTATCGTGTGGTCCGAACATCATTAAAGATGGCCACCACCAGCGGTTTAATGCATCTTGCGCCATTTCTTTTTGCTCAGGAGTACCTAAAGCAAGTTTACCCATGATTTCATACCCTTGGCGTTGGTGGAAACTTTCTTCTTTACAAATACGAATCATTGCACGAGAATATGGACCATAAGAAGCACGTTGCAATGAGATTTGATTAACGATAGCAGCGCCATCTACTAACCAACCAATTGCTCCGATATCTGCCCAAGTAACAGCAGGGTAGTTGAAAATACTAGAGTATTTTGCTTTTCCTGTATGCAATTGATCAATTAATTCTTCGCGAGAAATTCCTAGTGTTTCACATGCACTGTATAAGTATAAGCCATGTCCTGCTTCATCCTGAATTTTTGCTAATAGAATCAATTTAGCACGTAAACTAGGAGCGCGTGTAATCCAATTCCCTTCAGGTTGCATCCCAATTACTTCTGAATGGGCATGTTGGGATATTTGACGAATTAAATGCTTGCGGTAATCTTCCGGCATCCAATCTTTTGGTTCAATTTTAGAATCAGCATCAATGACTGCTTGAAACTTTTCTAGGTTGTTTGTACTTTCCATGAAAATATTTTTTTGTGTTACAATAGTACGTTCGTTATAAAGATAAAAAAATGATTTTTATCAGCGATTACAAATATCGTGATAATTTACTGAAATTAATAACAGTTTTAGTGGTGATTTGTTCAGTGAAATCAGAGTGCCAATTAAATGCTGTCGGAATATACTGCTTTAACCCTGTCTCTGAGGTTATAAGCCGAACTCATCACCTCGCCATAAGCGCCAGCTGTTCTTAATGCAATCAAATCTCCTCTTTGGGTCTCTGGTAAATTTACAGCTTTCCCAAAACAGTCGGAACTCTCACAAATTGGACCAACTACATCGTATTTTAGAGTGTTTGATACTGGTTGTTGGTTGTTTACAGCAGAAATATTCTCAATTTTATGGTATGCTTGATATAAGGCAGGTCGCATTAATTCGGTCATTCCAGCATCTAATATAGCAAAATTGGTGTTCACTCCATTCTTAATATAAAGCACCTTTGAAATGAGTGTTCCGCATTGTGCAATGATAGCTCTTCCCAATTCAAAGTGAACTTTTTGATT
>JBIIOB010000062.1:0-8553 GCA_044337125.1 Bacteroidia bacterium | reverse complement strand
CATGTGGATTCGCAGCAAAGCCAACACCTAAATTATAGGCATAGCCACTTGCAAAATCAAATCCGCCCCAACCCGATGCATCGCCTTGTGGTGCACCGTGATAGTAAACGGTTACTATAGAAGTATCATTTACATTTAATGTTGTGCCTAAATTTACTGCAAGCAAGGTATCATTGTAAGTATAAGTTAGATTGTTTGTATTTAATTCAATTGAATCGATAATCAATTCTAATAAATCCAAATTCAAAACAGTAATTCCATTTTGTTTGGGTGTAAATTTCACTTGTGTATTTCCTGCAATCGTTCCGTTTGTAAAATCGGTGATGTTTAAATTGATAGTATAGTTTAATACATCAATGGTATCGCTACGCAAATTACTTGCGCGCATTTCTTTTGAATTTAAATCAACGGGGTGATTGTTTTTATTTAACTGACAAGTTTGTGCAATTGAACCAGAAAAAGAGGCAAGCACAAATACGAATGAATAAAAAGCTTTTTTCATGTTAAAGGATATAGAACATAAATTTAAGAAAATGGCATTTATTATCCTATAAATACTTTTCAAATTTAAGGCTCACGGTCAAACTCAAAAATTTCCTTTCGATGTTTGCCATTTTGAGTCCCTACCACATGTGCATACAGGTGATTGGGTGTTTTGTAGTAATAGACAATTTGTTGTGGGAAATCGTGTGCTTTGTTTTCGAAAATGACTGAATCGTTTTGTGTACCGATGTATTTAAAATGAACTTCATCTTTATTTTCAACGGTTTCGGCACCATAATACAAGCCATCTGCTTTTTGATGAATGGCTATTTTTTCACAAAAAACAGTATCGCCATTTATAACCATTCCTCCCAACCCTTTCCATTGCTTGCCATCGGGATTACTCCATTTTTCGAATAAGTAGGCCGTATCTCCCATGGCACCTTTCCAATTTCCTTCTAACCACTTGAAAGAATCCATTGTGGGTTCATTATTGCTGCATGCAACAAAAAAAGTAGAAAGTAATAAGGTGTAAGCGATTTTTTTCATTAAACGAATTTAGAGATAAAAATGGAGATTTTAAGATTAGCGAAGAGGGAATAGTGAATTGGAAATAGCCGCTTGGAGGCATTAGCGAATAGGCAATAGTAAATAGCGAATAGTTGCAGGACATAATTAAAATGAACGAAGCTTGTCATTCTGAGAGGAGCGAAGAATCTCTTTTTATCTAACATTTTAAACCGTTACGTCCCTATGGGACTCTAATGATTTATAGTTTTTATTAGTTATCGTTATATTGTCCCTACGGGACTATCAGAATATAATCTTAATTTTCAACACACTGAAACGGAGCACAAGGAGTTACAAATAGAAAACTTTTACGAAGCTTATCATTCTGAGTGCAATGAAGTGTTTTTTTTATTTCAATCCCGTAGGGATGTACTATTGGTAAAATAGTGTCAACTAAGATCTTTAAGTCCCTTAGGGACTAAACCTTTTTTGTTTTTATTTTCACTACAGAGCCGGAGAGAACACGGAGGTTCACTGTGAATATTTTTGCGAAGCTTGTCATTCTGAGAATAGCGAAGAATCTCTTTTAAAGTCCATCCACAGATGCTTCATTCTTCAGCATGACAAACACCCAACACCTATATAAAACAAAATCGCCCTTGGTTAGAAGGGCGATTTTTTATTTTTTCATTTTAGCATTTTCGAACATGTCTTGCATTGCTCCGAGGTAATAATCATTCCAACCTTCGGTGATGCTTTTTACAGATTTCTCAGGAACATCTTCGTGCAACAATTCAACAATTGATTTTTTGCCTTTAGCTTTTATCGTCATGGTCACTTTAGAAGGTGCATCTGCATCCCACTGATCGTAACACCATTCTTGAACTAATTTTTTATTTTTTACTACTTCTAAATTTTTACCGAACATTTGTCCGCCCCAAAGCATAAACGTTCCCCCCACTTGATCACTCATCTTTGCTTCGTCCTCACTCCACAACTGAATAATTTCAGGGTTTACAAGTGCTTCAAACACTTCCTCTGGAGTAGCATTCATTTCATAAGTTTGTTGTATCGTAGGCATGTTTCTTTTTTTAGTATTACGGAAGTAAATTTAGTAATATTAAAAATAGGTTATACAATTGTTAATTACTTCTTTGGGAATTTTACTAACACTTCTTTCACAGCATCTTTATGCAAGGTAATCGACATCATTTTTAATTTTACATAATCTTCGTGCATGTACCAATATCCTGGAGCCGATGCATTGGTATGTCCACCTGCACCTGAATCTTTTATTAAAAACCAAACACCATTTGCACGTTCTGCATATCCTACTAAATGCATTGCATGATCATCGGTTGTTGATCCATTTGTAAAACGTAACTGACGAGCATAGTCATCAATGTAAGCCGAAGGCACATCGTAAGAAGGAATCATGCATGCTCCGTATTTACTATCCACACCACTTTCAGACACATCGCCACCAATAGAAATGGAATAACCATTTTTAATCGCATTTTTAATGATGCTCATAAAATCGTCAACAGGCACATTGTAATAATCAGCTGAATGCCACCAATTGTCGGGCACTTTGTATTCTGCTTGTGTCCAAAATGGTTTTTCCATTAATGACATAAAATCAACATATTCATCTAAATTTAATTTGGTTACATTTTTAAGATACTCTTGTGGTGTCATTTTTTTACCTGCAACAGTAACACTTACAGGAGGTTCTCCGATGTAATGATTTAGAATTGATTTTACTGTTCCAACAACAACATCGGTATTCCAAGCGGTTGATTTTTTTACACCATCCAAATACGCTCTTAATTCTTCAAACATTTTTTTGTGATCGTGAAAAGGCTGTCCTGCTTTCATTCCATTGTAGGCTTCCAAAGGCACAACTCCGTACGTTTTCATCATGCGTGCCACAGCATTGGTTTCTGATCCTTCATCAAATGCAGAAGTACCACGTGTGCTCACAAACAATTTTGCTTTCTCTACAGTTTCCCAATACACCGTATATAATTCGGATAATTGTACATCTACATTTGACAAACGTTTTATTTCCGATTCATAGAATGAAGTAGTAGAAAAACACCAGCAGGTATTTGTTTCACCTTGCGATTCGGGCTTTTGAGCAAATACTGTTTTAAACTCTGCTGCCGATTTAGGAAGATCAACTGCAGAATAATCCATTTTAAACACCATTGGTGTGGTGGTTTTAGGAGCATTGAATGCTTCGTTGCCTTTTTTAATTTGCTCGTAAAAACCAAGATTACGCTCCTTAAAAATAGCTTTGTCTTTTTTATCCTGCGCTACAGCAGTTGAAACTACAAACGCTGCCAGCAATAATGATTGTGTAATGTTTTTCATCGTGTTTGTTTTTTATGCTATATAATAATTAATTCTAAAATGAGATTCTTCGTTTCACTCAGAATGACAAGCTCCGCAACTCTGTCTAATTCCTCAAAAAGGAACCGCCAGCTTATCCGTTACTTCCATTTTATACATCAAATCGTTGTACTTATTTTGTTCCGGCAAATACGTGATTTTGTAACCTGCTGCAATGTATTCGTTTATTTTTTGTTCATCAATGTAGGCTTCGTACTTCACCACTTTACTGCGCTTTCGTGTTAGCATTTTTACTTCAAGCTCGTTGTACCACCAGCCAGCAATGACCACTGTTTTTTTAGTAATACCACGCACACTTTCAATCACCGAATCGGTATATTTTAATTTTTGCTTGCGTTTGGAATAGTCTGAAAAAATAGGACCCGACAGCACATCAAAAAATAGTTCTTGTCCGGATATCGTTGTTTTAATAGCAAACCGAGAATATTCGGCACCACGAATTTTATCGGTTAAATTAATGCTGCAAACAAACGAAGAAACAATGAATGAAAACGCTAATAAATTGAATCGTTTTGAATCCAAATAATAACCAAACAATAAAATTACAAACGGTAAAATAGGAATCATGTATCCCGATTTTTGTGGTAATCGTATGTAGGAAATGGTATATAAAATCACAACCACATAACTAGCAATGATTATTTTTCGGTCGATTCCTTTTTCGAAAAGTTCGCCAGCAACTAATGTTTTTCTATTTTTAACAATCCAATATTTTGCGGCTGTAATGGCTGCTAATCCAACAAAGCCAAACACCCCAAAACTGTACTTGTAAATAAATTTTGCAAATGATGGATAGGGGAATTGATCGTAATACATAAAAAATCCTTTTCCATATTGCAGCATGATGGGAATAAATGCGCCAACACCAATGAGTGTCATTGGAATACCAAGCTTAAATAAGGTGATGATGTTTTGTTTTAGATTTTTTTGTTTCCAAACAATAATCATGAATGGCAACAACATGGCACCGCTGGTAATACGACAACCAACAGCCAATCCAAGAAAAGCACCAGCAAGCACTAATTGTTCTTTCAACAGTAAATACAAGGCAATTAAAACAAAGGCTTGTGCCCACACAAAATCAATGGTATAGGTACTGCTTATATAATAAACGGGAATAAATGCGAATGCAAGAGCAGCAATAAAATAATGTTTGAACTGAAAATGCTTTAATATCAATGCAAAAAATAAAGCACCAAAAGCACTAAAAAAAGCGGATAAAAAATTAAACCAAACATGACCAAGATTCCATGTCCAAACCAATGGAAATTCATGAATGGGATGACCAGGCAAGCGAGATGGTTCAACAATGCCCGTTGTTTTAGTTAAATAGGTAGAAATAGCAATGGCCCATGAATCCTCTTCGATACCATATCCAGCAAATAGAAAAGGTAAACGAGAAATAAGTACTACTGCAAAAAGTAAAAGATAAGGATAATATTTCCTGTCGAAAAATGTCATTATTTAATTATTAATTACAAAACATGAATTTATACAAAAATTGTCTGTTTTCTTACATCGTAGTTGATTTTAAAAAAGAATATTTTATGTTTGCCAAACTTAAGTATTAACTCTAAATTAGATTCAATGAAACCAACATTATTTTCAAATAAATCTTTTCTAATCAAAATTTCATTTTTAGTAGCAATAAATCTACTATTCATTGTTGATGTATTTTCTCAAGCTGGTCAAAAATGGGGCACAAATGGTAATAATACAACAACTGGAGATTTTATAGGCACAACGAATAATGAAGATTTAATTTTCAAAACTAATAATACAACTGCATTTAAAATAAAAGCAAATGGCAATCTTATAATTAAGTCACTAGATAACCTAGGAACAGGAATAGTAACATTTGACAACAATGGTAAAATACAGCCATTGGTATTTAGTGGAAATAGTAATGAAGTATTATATGCTAATGGCACTTGGGGCGTATTGCCAAATTTACCAAGCTTAAGTTGGCAACAAAATGGTAGCGACATTTATTATTTAAATGGCAAAGTAGGAATTGGAACCACTAATCCCTTGGTAAACCTAGATGTAATTGGCGATGCTCGAATTTCAAACAATCTTTACGTTGGTGGAGGCATAATAATCACTGACAAAGTAAATGCAAATACAGAAGTTAAAACGGCTGCAATCAATGCCGATTCAATAAAAATGGATAGTACAAAAGCCGTTTATGGTTTTAGCAACTTTAAAAATGATGTAAAATTAGACAGCAAATTACAAGTTATTGGCGATGTAAAGGTTAATGGCAATTTAAAGGCAGGCACTATTAATATTTCATCTACCACAGTAGCACTGAGTCCTTGTCTTAATCTTATTGGACTAGAACCAGATGGTGATTTAGTTCAAATGAATAGCAACTTAGAAATAAACTATGACCCTAACAGTCCAAATTGTCCTGAGCCTATAATTATTCCATTCACTTGGCAGACGTATGGAAATCACGTAACAAATGATAACAGATGGATTGGAACTATTGAAAATTTTGATTTTAGAATCAAAACAAATAATGCATTAAGAATGACTGTAAAAAAAGATGGTAAAGTAGGCATCGGAACAGGTACACCTGATGAATTATTGGATGTT
The DNA here is from genome assembly GCA_044337125.1 of Bacteroidia bacterium. Classification (GTDB taxonomy): domain Bacteria; phylum Bacteroidota; class Bacteroidia; order 2-12-FULL-35-15; family 2-12-FULL-35-15; genus 2-12-FULL-35-15. The sequence goes on along the minus strand of JBIIOB010000062.1, from coordinate 2,544 downwards.
AATGGAAATGCTAAAGTTCGAAATACTTTTGAAGTAATTGGAAACTCTATTTTTTATGACCGTGTTGGAATTGGAACGAACTCCCCATCTGCTAAAATTGAAATTAGAAACAATAATAACACAGCTACGCCAGGTTTACTAGTTGCATCATCCTTTATCAATACTTCAACAACAGCTGAAATAGCAAACATAATCAGTCAAGTAGATTCTGACTCTAGAAAAGCCTTTGTGGTAGCAAATGGTAATGGCGTATATACCGAAAACTTTGTGGTTTTTGGTGATGGACATGTATTTGCAAGAGACATTAAGGTTTCATTAGATCCATTTCTACATCCAGATTTTGTTTTTGAAAAAGATTACAATTTAAAATCTTTAAAAGAAGTAGAATTGTATATAAATACGAACAAGCATTTACCTGGGGTTCCAAGTGCTGCAGAAGTTGAACAAGAAAAAGGGATAACACTTGGTGAAATGAGTGAAATTCAATTACAAAAAATAGAAGAACTAACGCTTTATATTATAGACCTTAATAAAAAATTAGAAGATTTAAAAAATACAGTTGATATTCAAAAAACACAGATAAATGAATTACAAAAAAAATAAACTCTTTATAATAGGAATATTTGCAATCCTATTATTTACTACTTGTAAAAAATACGAAGAAGGGCCCTGCATTAGTCTATATACTAAAGAGCATCGTGTTGTAGGAGAATGGGACATTGAATACTTAGGCATAAATGGATATGACTCAACTGATTATTTTAGGAATAGTCAAACCTATGGCTATTATTCTTTCAGCAAATACAAGGATGGGAGAAAATATATTTTTCATTCATATTTGAACGGACAAATTGTTGATGGTTTTTGGGAAATGACGGATAACAAGACTCAAATTCTAACTGTAGGGGCGCCAAATGTCAACATTAATGCGATTGGACCAATTGCAGCAGGAAAATTCGCAGAATGGTTTATAAAACGTTTAACAGAAAAAGAAATGTGGTTAGAAAGTACATTTGAAAACAGAACTTATTACGTAAAATATAAGCAAAAATGAAATTTAAATTTTTCTATTTTTTATTGATGTTGTCATCATTAGTTTCTAATAGTCAGACTGATTTATTAAATCATAAAAAATACTGGTTTTATCATTACCGGCTTTTGAATGATTTTATGGTAAAAGGTGATTGTAAAGGTTGTTCATTACCCATGAATGAAAGATTTGAAAACAACTCACCAGTTGGACGTTGGGGCGATGGAACAATTGTTTTGGCAGAATATATGAGTTTACTTGCAACAGAATATGAACTTCTAAAACGAAACAACCAACCCACAGATACAACAATACAAGAGTTGTTTTATGCATTAAAGACATTCAATCGACTAGATTATAATGCAGAATCCGCTTTTGGAGGGACTAATTCCCAAAACGGTTTTTTTATTCGAGACGATGTACCTTCAACCTTTATTACAGACCATCCAAGATTAGCAAATGGAACAACATCAAACAAACAGCTTGACACAATCTATTCCGATTATGCCCCGCCTTGGTATGGCGATCCTAGAGACAAAGAAATGAGCCATGATCAAATTTGGAGTTTATTTATGGGCTTTGCATTAGTTAGCAAATTTGTTGATCCCGGAACTAGTTATAATAATCTTGAAATAAATGAAATCACTCATAATACAGACATTAGGCAAGAAGCAATTAATATAACGGCTAGAATAATTAACTACCTTAAATCCAATAATTGGGAAATTAAAAACCCCATAACTGGTAATGATGTTGCTAGAGGTTATCAAGTAAAAGAACTTTCTTATGGCGCTGCTGAAGCAGCATGTTATATTGAAAATCAATTTTCCATGAATACCTTTAGTCCCTTTACTTCCCCTCCTAACATTCTGCCCATAAGAGGTTGCGATGGTTACCACGACACTTATAGCAAATCGGAAGCAACTGTATGGAATCTATTACGACTGGGAGTTCCTCTTTATGCTACATTTTCATACGATGCATACAAACCTGCTCTCCTTGCAACTATTGGACATTCATGGTGGTCTGATGTCAACATTCCACCTTATGTTAACCAAACACGTACTTATGTTGAAAGCGCATGTATAGCAGGAGATTGGCAACATGTTCCACTTTTAAGGCAAGTATTGCATGACGGTGGTAATAGTATACTTGAATCATTTTATGAAAACATAATTAATAGCGCTCCCTGCGAAGGACCTTCATGTTTTTGGAATTCAGGGGGAGCCTGTTCAACCTTTGAATGGTCATCTTCAAATCGGTTAAGAAATCCTGACGAACGAAATGGTGGCTCAGCAGATGGAGAATACAATGGAATTGATTATATGCTCTATTATAACCTTTACAACATAATTAATCCAAGCACAATTCCGTACGTAAACTTTATGGATAGTAGAATTACATTTCCAATTCCAATAGGAAATCCTTTAATGGGCACTACAACTAATCCATTAACAATTGAAGCATTCAATACAATTGAGGCTACTAACACAGTTAATTCAAATGCAGATGCT
>JBIIOB010000461.1:0-2516 GCA_044337125.1 Bacteroidia bacterium | reverse complement strand
ACTTCCCCTTGTGGAAATGTAAACGACACTGCTACTGTTACCTTGTACATTATTGATTCGCCACCGCTTACTGTAAGCTTGAATAACGATACAACCTTATTTTGTCCTTTTCAAAACTTACCATTAACAGCTACTGCTACTGGTGGAGTTGCCATTGGAAGCTATACCTATACTTGGACAAACGCAACTAGCACAACCAATACTGCTATTGTTAACCCTACTGTTACAACAACTTATTATTTAACTGTTACTGACAGCTGCAACAATACAGCTTCGGATAGCATCACTGTTACAATTATTCCATATACCCTTTTACAAATGACATTTAATAATGATACAATTATTTGTGGCGGCAATGAAGTACTATTGGATGCGAATGTTACACAAGGTAGACCAGATTATATTTACAATTGGTCACCAAACATTTCAAGTACAGATACAACAACCGTGACACCAGGAGCAGATATAACGTATACATTAACAGTAACGGATGCATGCGGATTAAGTATTTCAGACCAAGTAACGATTACGGTATATCCGATTATAGCAGATTATGGCTATAATTTTACAACAAATCAAACGGTTCAATTTTTCAATCAATCTTCTGGTGCGGTTACGTATGAATGGAATTTTGGAGATAATTCATTTGATTCTACTTCAACCGATGCAAACCCTGTTCATTATTATGCAACAGATGGTACTTATACAGTTACACTTATTTCAACGAATCAAGAAGGTTGTAAAGATACCATCACACAAACACTAGTAGTTTTACCTGATTTTTATTTCTATTTCCCAAATGCATTTACTCCAAATAGCAATGGAAAAAATGATACGTACATGGCTTATGGTGTCGGTATAAAATCTTTCAGAATGCGAATTTTTGACCGTTGGGGAGAATTGATTTTCGAAACAACTGATTTATATACCGGCTGGGATGGAACATACAAAGGCAAAAAACTACCTGGAGGAATTTATCCTGTTGTTTTTGATTTGGAAGGCTATTCAGCTGATCCAAAACAAAAATATGGTCACGTTACTTTAATACGCTAATTTATTATTTATGAAAAATAACTATTTTAAAATTGCTGCTGCATCATTAGCATTCATTTTCAGCTACAATGCTCAAGCACAACTCACCGTTAGTAATGCATTAACACCAACGCAATTGGTTCAAAATGTATTACTTGGAACAGGTATTACAGCAACCAATATTACTTTTACAGGAACAACAGATGCAAGAGGAGAGTTCAATGGAACTGCTTCTAACATTGGGTTTGCAAGTGGTGTTATATTAGCAACTGGCGATATTGGAGTTGCTGTTGGGCCAAACAACAATGGAAGTTTAAGTAATGGAGGTTCGGGAAACATTTCTACTGATGCTCAATTAACAAGTATCGCAACCAATACGCTTTACGATGCTGCAATTTTAGAATTTGATTTTGTTCCACTGGCTGATACTTTAAAATTTAGATATGCATTCGGGTCGGAAGAATACATGGAGTTTGCTAACTCAACTTTTAATGATGTATTCGGATTTTTTATCTCCGGACCAAACCCTACTGGAGGAAGTTATACCAATCAAAACATTGCATTGATTCCGGGAACAGCTACACCTGTTACTATTAATAATGTAAACGGAGGAACAAATGCTGCATATTATTTTAATAATGAAACTCCTGCAGGTGCAACTATTCAGTACGATGGTTTTACTGTTCCTTTAACAGCAATAGCGCCTGTTCAGTGTGGATCAACGTATCACATTAAAATTGCAATTGCAGATGCAGGTGATGCAAGTTGGGACTCAGGTGTATTTTTAGAAGCAGGAAGTTTTACTTCCGTAGGTGTACAAATTATTCCTGAAATTAGTTACGGTGGTGCAAACGATTCTACCCTATATGAAGGTTGTGGAAATGCATGTATTTATTTTGTAAGAACATCAAATATTGCTGTTCAGGACACAATTAATATTACCATTGGTGGAACAGCTGTAAACGGAACCGATTATTACGACAACAATGTTGGTCCTGGAGCATTGCTTCCATCGCAATTAATATTTGCACCAGGACAAGACTCTGTATTGTTTTGCATCAATGCGGTATCTGATGGTGTAGCGGAATCACTTGAATCCATTACCCTTTTAATTCAACCAACGGGCTCTGCATTTTGTGTTCCTCCTCCAACATCTGCAACCATCTATTTATCTGAATACAGTCCAATTATTTTAACAACAAGTGATACGACATTGTGTAATAGTGGAGGAACAGTAACGTTAAATACAACTGTAACAGGAGGTGTTGAGCCTTATACCTACACTTGGACAAACGGTGCTGCACCTGTTGCCGATCCAACAGTGAGCGTTAGTTCAACAACCAACTTTACTGTTACTGTATCTGATGCTTGTACTGGTTCACCAGATCCAACACCAGCTGTTACAGACAGCGCATTGGTAACTGTTGCTACATTTGTTCCACTTACTGTAAATGCAGGAAATGATGTAATGGTTTGTCCTGGTG
>JBIIOB010000061.1:0-8595 GCA_044337125.1 Bacteroidia bacterium | reverse complement strand
ATTATAAAAACTGGAGAAAACAGTAAACTTGGTTTAGGTGTAATGGGTGGCTTTGGTCAACGCTCAGTGAGTTATGGTGCATTAAGATGGGAAGAGCAATATCAAAATGGAGCATACAGCTCAGCAAATTCTTCATTTGAACCAAGTGGAGCTACTAGCTATACACTTCCAGATGCAGCAGCGGGTATTGCATGGACTTATGGCAAAGGAGAGAAATATATTTCTGCTAATAATGGAGTAAGAGCTACAATTGGATTTGGTGCTCACCATTTTGGTTTTCAGAAATACTCTTTCTACAAACAAACTGGTGAAAAATTATTTTCGAAATTCGTAGGACATGCAAATGTTGAAATTGGAATTGCAAATTCAAATTTAATAGTTGTACCGGGTTTTATTTTTACTTCTCAAGGTCCATCAAAGGAAATTGTTGCCGGAAGTATGTTTAAATATGTATTGTCAGAAAACTCGAAATACACTGGAAACAAAAAAGGTTCAGCAATTGGAATTGCTTTTGATTACCGTTTTGGTGATGCAGCCATTGCAAGTTTAATGTATGAATTTTCAAACTTTGCAGCAGGTGTGAGTTATGATTTTAATTTATCGAAATTAAAAACTGTTAGCTCTGCACGAGGTGGATTCGAAATTTCATTACGATTTGTAAGTCCAAATCCATTTAATGCAAACGCAAATAAATCACGTATTTAAGAAATAGCCTCAATATAATTTATGAAAAAGCTACTACTAACAGGCTTATTTATCGTATCATCCATTGTTTCTACTTTAGCACAAATTACTGAAGAAAAAACAATAGGTGATACGCTTAAAGTATCGATTAAAAATATTGGTGCCGAAATTAATTCCGCATTTCCAGATTATTCTTCAGTGATTTCTGCAGATGGAAAAATTATGTTTTTTACATCACGCAGACCAAGTACTGATAAGGACATCAAAAAAAACAAAGAAGGCTTAGAGAAAATCTATTTTTCAACTTATAACGATAAGCAAAAAAAATGGAATGCTGCTACTTCTATTCCTGAACCCGTAAATGCACCTAACCGACACAATTCAAACATCGCTTTATCCAATGATGGTTCATGGTTATTAATTTACCGTGACGATGAAAATGGAAATGGTGATATTTATGAATCACGACAAAAAGGAATTACATGGACAGAGCCTGAAAAATTACCAGAACCTGTTAATTCAAAAAGTCATGAATCATCAGCTAGTATTGCACCTGATGGGCGTACCATTTATTTTGTCAGCGACCGTGTTGAAGGTGGAAAAGGTGGACGTGATATTTGGTATTGTACAAAAGATGAAAGTGGTAAATGGGGCAAAGCTGTTAATATTGGTGAACCAATTAATTCCAAAGACGATGAAGAAGCCGTGTTTATTCATCCCGATGGTAAAACACTTTATTTTAGTTCAACACGTAAAGGCGGACAAGGTGGATACGATATTTATGTAACTACCAACGAAAAAGGATTATGGTCGACACCCGTAAATATTGGTGCTCCAATCAATACAGCTGATAATGATTTATTCTTTGTATTAACGGCAAGTGGTAAAACTGCTTATTATTCATCGAGTAGAAAAGGTACCTTGGGCGAGAAAGATGTATTTGAAGTAAACTTTACAGCTTTAGAAAAGAAAAAAGACAAAGGTCCACGCTTGGCATTGTTGAAAGGTAAAATTTACGATGCTAAAACAAAATTACCAATTGAAGCAACCATTGAATTAACGAATGTGAAAACAGGAGAAAAGGTTTCTAACTTTACCTCTAACAGTCAATCGGGAAGTTACATGGTGAGTTTACCTGCTGGTGTTAACTATGGAATTTATGTGTCTGCGAATGGCTATTTGTTTCATTCCGAGAATTTTGATTTGCCAGATGCTGCCGAATACATTGAAATTGAAAAGGACATCTATTTGAATAAAATTGAAAAAGGAGCTAAAATTGTTTTGAACAATATTTTCTTTGATTACAACAAAGCAACCTTGAGAAGTGAATCCTTTTCTGAATTAGCGCGTGTTGTGAAAATTATGAATGAAAACCCAACCATTCAAATCGAAATCTCTGGACATACCGATACCAGAGGTAGTTCGGAGTACAATCAAAAATTGTCGGAAGACCGTTCAAAATCGGTGGTTGATTATTTGATTAAACAAGGTGTAGCAACTGCACGATTAAAATACAAAGGTTATGGTGAGTTAACACCAATCAATAGTGATGCAATGATAGAAGCAGAGCCACTAGAAACAAAGAAAGAAGAGTTGCATCAACAAAACAGACGAACAGAATTTAAAATTTTACAATAATAAAAAGGCGAGGAATTTTCTTCGCCTTTTTTAATTAATACTACCAGCGCGTTCACGCTTCTCGTAATCTTTAATTAGAATGATGTACCAAATTACACCTACAATATAGGTTGCTGCAGTTATCAGGAAAATGTTTACATAGGCAACATTCATATGACGAAGTATTCCAAATAAAATAGCACTAAAAAAAGTAGACCCCGACCAAATAGCAGATGTTAAACCACTGGTCATTTCTCTATTTCTCTCCCCAACATATTTCATGGTAATGTCGGAAGTCATGGGTGCTGCAATGTTCATCAATGGTTGACGCAATAAATAAAATCCTACTGCAATATAAATGGCTGAACTGTATTCACTGTAATATTGTGTAGTTGCCATTACAATAAGCGCAACAATGGCAAACGATTGAGTAATAGGTACAGCACGTTTGTATCCAATTCCTTCTTTTATTTTGGGAACCCACAAGGCTGCATACGCAACAATAAAGGAGGCTGCAAATGACATGTATGAAAATTGAGAAGTATTCATATGGTGAACATTCGAGAAAAATAGACTAATGAATGGAATGGTGAATCCTGCTCCAAAAGCAATGATGGCTGTTGGAATCAATGCTCTGAAAATGATTTTCCAATCGTAACCTTTTAAATTGCTTCGTTTTTCAGTGAGCGCTGGAATTACTTCTTGTTTGGGTACTTTCGAAATAAAATAAACGCCTAAAAAACTCAAGCATACTATACCGTAAAGTAAATTTTGTTCATTAAAAACAATGGCATTAATAGAATTTAAAACAGCAATAAATAAAAAGCTTAAAATACTTGCGATGCTCCAAGTTGCAAAATTAAGGGTAATGGCAGAGGTATGTTGGTGCAATGGTGCATTTCGCAAAATATAGGGCAATACAGGAATTTGTATGAAGGTATAAGCAGTTCCCCAAAGCAAATGTGCTATTAGAAGCAATGGGGTTGAATGAATTTGTACGCCAATTAAAATGAGCAATCCAAAGAATGGAACGCCAAATGCAGCAAAATAAAACAATGGTAAAATTCTTCTTCCTTTAATATACATTCCTAAAAATAAAGCCAAGGCTAGCATTCCAAGATATCGGTAGGAGGTGAAGTGTGCATATTCAGCATCGCTATATCCTTCGGTTTGCATGTAGAGCGGAAGAATGGCCATAAACGTAACATTAATCATTTGAACGAAAAATTCAACAGTGATTACGTTTAAAATAGATTTATCGAGTTTGCTGTATTCTTTTAATATGGTAAGCATATTGCTTTAATCGAATCTTAACTAATGGTGCTAGAAATGTATTGTTTTATTTTTTCAAATTCATTGGGTTCAAACCATTGAATTTGCTCATCACGTTTAAACCATGTTAATTGGCGCTTTGCAAAGTTACGTGTATGTTGTTTTATTAATTCTATTGCTTGTTCTAAGCTTGTTTTATTTTCCAAATAATCAAACAACTCTTTATATCCAACAGTTTGTAATGCATTTTTGTTTTGATAGGATACCAATGATTTTACCTCATCCAACAATCCTTGATTTATCATCTCATCCACACGTGCATTTATGCGATTGTATAATTCTTCGCGTGAGGTGTTTAATCCTATTTTAATAGTTGTAAAATTACGTGCTTTTGTTTTTCCTGCTCGTTGTTCGGAATACGTTTTGCCTGTGCTCATACAAACTTCTAATGCACGCATCAATCGTTGCGGGTTGTTTAAATCCACTTGATTGTAATACAGTAAATCCAATACTTTCAATTGTTCCTGCAATGCAATAATGCCTTTTTGCTCGTAAAGTGATTTAAGTTGTTGTCGGATTTCTGCACTTGCTTCAGGCAACTCATCAAGGCCATTGCAAACAGCATCAATGTATAAGCCTGAACCACCAACAAGGATGGCGTAATCTTTTGTTTCAAATAAAGTGTTCAGTACCTGTATCGCTTCGGTTTCAAACTTTCCAACATTGTATTCTTCCGAAATGGAATGCGAATCAATAAAATGATGTTTTATGTTTCCCATTTCGGTAGCAGTTGGTTTTGCTGTACCAATGCTCATTTCCTTGAAAAATTGACGGGAATCGGCCGATAAAATTTCGGTATCAAACGCTTTAGCAAGTTGAATACTCATTGCTGTTTTACCAACAGCAGTAGGACCAACAACTACGAATAATTTTTTTTTAGAATCCACCTGTAAGTGGGTGAGTTAGATTAATAATCTTCTTTGCCTTCACTAAAATGATCATTGTCGTCAAATTCCGAGGCACCAAAATCATCCTCTTCAGCACTTTCTTCCTCTTCCTCAGCAACTTCTTCTTCTCCTTCTTCACCTTCTAACAATGCTGTTTCGTCTTCGCTGTGTGCACTTGCATATGCTTCATCATCAGCGTGTGGCTCATCTTCATCATCAAAATCATCTTCATCTTCTGCAGGTGCAGCAATGTTGCTGATTTTATATTGTTTTGGAGATTCCCCAGCCGATTTTACACATTTTGGATAGTTGACCTTGGCATCATCTGGAACAATTTTTAATAATTCTACTAAAAATGTCCAGCCTGTTTTTAAGTCATATACGTAAACGAATTTTTGATGAGGATCATCAATCAATGCTGCCATTTTGCATTTATTCATTTGGCGTTTTAATGGCAATTTTTTGAGTGCTCTTAATTCCTTTTCATCATCACTAATTGGACGTAAGGTTATTTCATCACCTTTGCGGTAATAATCATCACTGATATAGAATGATGCATCATGTAGGTTATCAAATCCAATGGATTGAACGATTACATTATGAAAATCTTCAAAGTTTTGAGTCGATTTTATATCTATTTCACGGTATACTTCTTCGTTATCCTCGAACGTAACTCTAAATCTATAAACGGCCATTCTATTCTATTATTTAAATGTTTGATATTGATTGCACAAAAGTAAGAAAAAATACCTTTTACGAGCTTGCTTTTAAGCCTAACTTTTCACCCTCAGTAAGCATAAACTGGAAAGCTTCATTGTAATCATTTTTGATAATACCATCCAAAATGGCTTCTCGGATTGCATTTTTGATGATTCCAACTTCACGTCCAGCACCAATGGCAAATGTTTTCATGATGTCTTCGCCAGTAATTGGTGGCTGCCAATTGCGGATATTGTCTTTTTCTTCCACCTCTTTTAGTTTCTGGCGGACAAGTTCAAAATTCTTTAAATATTTTTGGACTTTGTATTCATTTTTTGAAGTGATATCTGCTTCACACAATTTCATTAAATCATCAATGTCGTCACCTGCTTCAAACAATAATCTTCGAACAGCGCTTTCGGTAACTTCGCTTTTGGCTAATACAATTGGACGTAAGTGAAGAAGTACTAATTTTTGTACATACTTCATCTTTTCGTTGAGTGGTAATTTTAAATCCGCAAATATTTTTGGAACCATTCGTGAACCTTTGTCTTCATGGCCATGGAAGGTCCAGCCATGATCTGCTTCAAAACGCTTCGTAGGTGGCTTTGCGATATCGTGCAATATAGCAGCCCATCGTAGCCACAAATCATCTGTTGTTTTGCAAATATTATCAAGTACTTCAAGCGTGTGGTAAAAATTATCTTTATGTCCTTTTCCGTTGCGTATTTCTACACCATGTAAAGCAACCATTTCAGGGAATATAAAATGTAAGATGCCTGTATCAAACAATAATTTAAATCCGATGGATGGTTTTTTCGCTAAAATAATTTTATTCAACTCATCGGTTATGCGTTCTTTCGAAATGATTTTGATGCGTTCGTTATTGCGTGTGATACTTGCTAAAGATTCAGGCTCAATGGTGTAATCAAGCTGTGTAGCAAAACGAATAGCTCTCATCATTCGCAAAGGATCATCCGAATACGTAATGTCGGGATTTAGTGGAGTGCGGATGATTGTAAGTTCCATGTCCTTGATTCCATTAAATGGGTCGAGCAGTTCGCCATAATTCGCTTTATTGAGGGCTATAGCTAATGCGTTGATAGTAAAATCTCTTCGATTTTGATCATCCTCCAAGGTGCCATTTTCAACAATTGGTTTTCTACTTTCGGTTCGATACGATTCTTTTCTGGCACCAACAAATTCAATATCATAATCTTCATACACAATTTGCGCAGTTCCAAAACTTTTGAAAATATTTACATGGTACTGATTTCCTAATTTTGCAGCTACACGCTCTGCTAATTCAATTCCTGAACCAATGGCAACAATATCAATATCCTTGCATGGTCTGTTGAGCAATAAATCACGTACCCAACCACCAATGACAAATGCTTGAATATTCATTTCATCAGCACATGCTGCAACAACTTCAAAAATAGGATGCGTTAATTTTGTTTTCACGTTACTTTCTAATAATCTTAATCTCTCCGTTTAAAGCAACTTTGATAATAGTGGATGGTTGCACATTGTTTTGTTCGTTTTTACGATAATTAACGATGTAATCAACTTTATTGAGTATGTCTAGTTTTATTTCATTAAAAGAGGAAGGAGCTGGTTCGCCACTAATATTGGCCGATGTAGATACAATCGGTTTTCCAAAACGATGAATTAAGTTTTTACAAAATTCATCTTTTACCAAGCGTATTCCAACGCTTCCATCGGCAGCAATTACATTTTCTGCCAACATGCGTGCATCAGGGTAAATAATGGTAAGTGGATGTTCAGCAGCTTCAATCAAATCCCAAGCAATAGCAGGAACATCTTTTACATAACGATTTAGCATTGTTTCGTCACATACAAGTGTTACCATGCTCTTATATTCGGCACGTTGTTTTATTTTAAACACTTTGTTTACTGCCTCTTTGTTTCGAGCATCACAGCCAATACCCCAAACGGTATCAGTAGGATAGAGAAGGGTTCCACCTTTTCGGAGAACTTCTAATGCATTTTTTATTTCTTCTTCCATTTTTCTGTGAATAGGTGCTAACAACGAATATACAAAAATCTATTCTATACTATCGGGTTTACTTATACAATTGAATCAGTTGATTGGTAATGTTTTTTGGATGAAATTGTTGTGCATACTCAAATCCTTTCTCAGCCATAGCAGTTCTTGTTTGCTCGGAAGCAAGCAAGTGATTTATTTTTTCTGCTAAGTCTTTATCATCATTTGTTTCAATGTATAAACTATTTGGACCAGCAGCTTCAGGGAAACAACCACCTTTTGAGGTAATAACAGGTGTTTTACTTGTTAGTGCTTCAATGATTGGAATTCCGAAACCTTCAAACAATGAAGGGAAAATAAAAATGCTTGCTAATTGATAAATAACAGGCAATTCCTGGTTGCTTACATTTTCTATGAATAAAATACGTTGTTCTAATTTATGTTCTTTGATATATGCTTTTACTTTTTCGAAATAGCTTGTTTTGCGTCCAACAACAACTAAGGGAATGTCCTTTACATTATTGAGCGCTTTCACAATCGTTAATAAATTCTTACGTTCTTCGATGGTACCAACATAAAATAAAAAGTCGGTTGGCAACTTAAATTTTTCTTGAATCGATTTTTTAGTTACTTCTGAATAGGTTTTATAAAATGCTTCGTCACAACTTTGGTAAACAACATGAATTTTATTCTCTGGAATAAAATAGTACTTTTCAATATCACGTTTGGTTTCTTCGCTAATAGCAATAATTGTGTCAGCGATATCACAAGCGTGACGGAATTTCTTATTGTATATTTTTCGGTCTAGAAAAGGGTAAAGGTTGGGATATCGTAAAAAAATTAAATCATGAGTGCTGACAATTTTTTTTCCTTTAAATTGGTGAATATTGAATGGAAGCTCATTACTTAAACCATGATACACATCGAGGTGCTGTTGGTTGAGCAATTCAGTAATTCCATAGGAGCGCCAACGCGAGCGTAATTTTTTGTCAATAAAATGTTGAGGCTCTTGAATATGAATGTTTCCTTTGGTTGAAATAAGTTGTTCGAACTCATTACCCGATTTTTTTGTGGTAAACAAGGTATACTCATTTTCGGGAAAGTATTCATCAAGCGATTTAATAAGTGTACGAGAATAGTTTCCTAAACCACTACTATTTAAAAATGCTCGCTTGGCATCAAAACCTATTTTCATCTAAATGTATATTCTTTTTTCTTATTCTTCAACTCAACAATTTTTGAACTCAACAACTATCTAAACCGCCACATCGTATTCTCTCAATGCATTGTTAAGTGAAGTTTTTAAATCAGTACTTTCTTTACGCTGTCCAATGATCAATGCACATGGCACTTGAAATTCACCAGCAG
>JBIIOB010000460.1:0-2551 GCA_044337125.1 Bacteroidia bacterium | reverse complement strand
ATTGGAAAACGCTTTTCTGTGGATTATACCTTGGATCAATTGGAACCGTTATTGGATCCCAATAGTTTCTTTAGAATAAATAGGAAGGTAATCTTAAATATAAATTTAATACAGAAGGTTAATAGCTACTTTAATAGTAGATATAAAATCACAAGTCCTTTTTTGAATGAAGAAGAAAGCATTGTTAGCAGGGAAAGGGTTAATGATTTTAAAATTTGGTTGGATAAATAGTTTATCAGATATTTATCACCTATGGTAAAAATTACATTGGATTTTGCTGAACTTTGCTTTTACAATGAAAAAGTTGTGCAGATTGCCATATTCCCTTCATGTGATGTTAGTCTAGAGGATTCAAAATTGTTGCTTGAGCAATGGAAAAAGCTCACGAATAATAAACCTTATCCCACCTTGTTTTTAGTTGGTGGTTTTGTATCAATTGATACTGATGCCCGTAATTTTTCTGCTTCCGTAGAAGGGATGTCGAATAGTATAGCAGAAGGTTATGTGCTGAACAATCAAGGTCATGTACTCATGAGTAGAATTTATCTGAAAGTAAATAAACCGATTAAACCAACTCGTTTTTTTACAAATAAAGCCGCTGCGATTGAATGGTTGGAAACCTTTTAATTTTTTCGATATACGTAAACCTCTGCTGGGTCGTGCCCACATTCATCATTTTTCAAATACACCATTCCCATTTTTTTTAGAACGGCAATTGATGCTTTATTATCGATAGCTGCTCGGCCAATAATTTCTTTTAGTTGTAATGTGTTAATTGCATAGTCCATAACTGCACTTGCTGCTTCAGAAGCATAACCCTTTCCCCAATGCCTTTTATAGAAACGGTAGCCCAAATCATATTCTTTTTCGTCCTCCACATATTTTACTCCACACCAACCAATAAATTCATTAGTAGTGTTAAAATACACAGCCCAACGACCCATTTTGTTTTTGTATTGAGGAAATATGATGTCCGCTAAAATTCGTTTTGCTTCTGTGATGTCCTTTACCGGGCCATCGCCTGTGTAGCGCGTTACTTCTGGATCCGAATTTAAATCAATTAATAATTGTGCATCCTCAATTGTAAATTCTTTAAAATAAAGTCGTTCGGTTATCAATAATTTTACCATTAGCTTTCCATTAAATCTCTAATTACTACGGACGCACAAACACTTCCAAATGTTGCTGGTAAATATGAAATGGTGCCATAAGCCGATTTTTTAAAATTAGTTCCATCAGTAAGCATCAACGATTCTTTGATTGGTTCTTCGGGCGAAAAAACTGTTTTGATACCTTTTTTTATACCCAATTCTTTTAATCGTTTTCGAACGTATTGCGCAAACGGACAATTGTATGTTTTTGAAATATCCACTACCTGCAACTTTGTAGGGTCTAACTTTGCACCTGCTCCCATAGAGCTGATGATGCGAACCTTTAAATCATATGCAGTTTTGATAAATGTTATTTTTGGTGTAATGCTATCAATGGCATCAACTACATAATCGAATGGTGTAGAAAGTATTTGCACTGCTTTGTCGGGTGTAATAAATTCTTTTATAACCGTTAATTTTAGTTCTGGATTGATGTCTAATAATCGTGCTGCCATCACATCGGCTTTCGATAATCCATGAGTGCTTGATAAAGCAGGTAATTGTCTGTTACGATTGCTCGGGTCTACTACATCGCCATCTACAATTGTCATAGCACCAACACCACTTCTACAAATAAACTCAGCAGCAAATGAACCAACACCTCCCATGCCCACAACCAATACATGCGCATTCTGAAGCTTCATGAGTTTTTCTTTCCCAATCAATAATTCCGTTCTGGATAACCATTTTAAATCACTCATGTTTAAATACCCTTTTAAAATTTGAATAAATATGTTGAACCAATAGGCCTTCTTCTATTATTAATAGTTTCGATGCAGCTTCAAAAATAGACTTTATAGAGATATCTGCATCATCTGTTTCTAAAAAAATAGAATCTATTGGAACTAATTTTATTGCTTTTGATGCATTCGAATTTTCTTGAAGCAATGCTTTTCCAAATGATAAATAGAATCCATTCTTTATTAATTCCTTTGCAATTTGTTCGTTGTTATTAAAGCCATGTACAATCATTGGAACATGCACATTCATTTCTTTTTTTATTCTCACTAAGCTGTCAAATGCTTTTACACAATGAACAATGAGGGGCTTTTGTACTTGCGCTGCTATTTCTAGTTGTGCTTTAAAAATATGTTCTTGGATGCTTAATTCAGTCGTTGCAAGTTTATCTAATCCACACTCTCCAATAGCTAATACATTTTTATTTCGTGCATTTTTTTGAATAATGTCGATTTCTTCGTTAAGGCTTTTTTCGTTGATATACCATGGGTGAATGCCAATGGAAATAAATTCTGAAGTGGGTAATGAATTAAAATTTTTTGCGCTGTTTTTTATGCAGAGGATGTTTGGCTCAGCAAAAGCATGCGTATGAATATTTATAAATGGAATGTTATTCATAAATAAAAACCCCGCATTGTGCGGGGTAGTTGTTTTGTTTATTA
>JBIIOB010000459.1:0-2554 GCA_044337125.1 Bacteroidia bacterium | reverse complement strand
AACGGACTAGCAATCAATAAATACGAAGGAATTGCACCTGAGGCAGATATTATTTTTGTAGCCTTAGACTTCAATAGCTCCAATCCTACATTGATTACGGATGCTGTCAATTACATTTATTCAAAAGCGCAAGCAATGGGCAAACCATGTGTGATAAATAGCAGTTTTGGAGATTATTATGGTTCGCATGATGGAAACGACTTACAAGCACAAACCATCAAAAATTTGATCAACCAACAACCAGGGAGAGCATTGGTGGCTGCTGCAGGAAATGCAGGAAATAGTGCTTTTCATTTGGGATATACCGTAACAAGTGATACTAATTTTACATTCTTAAAAAAACCAAACTCAAGTACAAGCCTTTATTTTCAAATTTGGGCCGATACTGCAAATTTCAAAAATGTTGATTTTTCGATTGGTGCCGACCAAATGACACCTGTTCATTCGTTCAGAGGCCGTATCCCATTCTCTGAGATTACTAGTCATTTAGGAATATTAAAAGAAGATACACTTTACAACGGTGCAAACCGAATAGGCATAATACAAAGTTATGGTGATGTTATTGGTGCTACCTACTCCATGGAGTTTAATATCATTCCTGATTCAACATCATACTTTTGGCGTCTAATAAACACAGGTGCTGGTAAATTCGATTTATGGACTTTTGATTTAATACGAAACAATATTCCCTCCATGCCGGATAGCATTTATTATAAATACCCCGACTTTGATCAAACCATTGTAAGTAGTTTTCAATGTTTGGATGAAGTAATTACGGTAGGGAATTATGTTAACCGAAATGGTTATGCTAATTATACGGGAAGCTATACGTATGACCCTGCCAGAATTGTAAGCGAAATTTCTCCAACATCAAGTCGCGGACCCACACGTGACGGACGCATTAAACCAGATATTGCAGCTACTGGCGACTGGGTTATATCCTGTTTATCACAGCCTTTGCGCAACGATTTCATTACACTTGCTCCAACACAAATTGTGGCAGGAGCTTATCACAAGCGCGGTGATGGCACCTCAGCAGCAAGTCCGATTGTTGCCGGAACAGCAGCATTGTACCTTCAAAAAAATCCAACTGCAACTGGTCTTCAAGTTAAACAAGCCATTTTAGCTTGTCCAAAAACAGATAGCTTAACGGGAACGAACTTACCTGATAACACTTGGGGCTATGGAAAAGTGGATGCTTTTAGCACCTTAACTGGTTGTCTGATAACCGAATCTAATGATATGCCTCCGGTGAAGCCTGAACTAATCATCTATCCAAATCCATCGGCCAATGAAGTGAATTTTGACCTTAATTTCCTTGCTATAACGCCTATGGACAAGGTTGAAATACGAATTTACAATGCTGTAGGGAAAATAGTAAAAAGAATCAAGGCTACAAATGGTATAGTAACCATAAACAATGAGTTGGCTCCAGGTGTTTATTTATGTGAATTAATCATCAATGAAAAAAAACAAGCAAGCGAAAAATTGGTAATTTTGCAGCGTAATTAATAGCGAAAACCCATTGTATTGATGAAGAAAACAGTTCAGATTTTAGGAATAATATCACTTATACTCGGTATTTCTGCAACGGCAGTAAGTTTTCTACCCTATGGACTAGTTATTGGTTTAATGATTGGCTTTTTTGGAATGATACTCTCCACCATTTATATCTTTTTGGATATGAAACATGAAGTAAATACAAAAAAGATAACACCAGGTTTAATTGGTATGTTTCTAAGTTCCGTTCCTGTATTAATTATATTGGGAATTACCATTTACAATAAAATGAAAATGTAAAATGGAAAGTACCTCAATCAAAAAAGTAAACAATTACTTATCCTTAATTAAGTTTAGTCATACTGTTTTTGCATTGCCCTTTGCTATAATTGGCTACTTTTTAGCCATTACCTATACCGATGCTACATTCGATTTACGGTTATTTGCATTGGTTATATTGTGTATGGTGTTTGCGAGAAGTGCAGCCATGGCTTTTAACAGATACATCGATAGAAAGATTGATGAGCAGAATGCACGAACTGCTGTACGTGAAATTCCTGCTGGTGTTGTAAAACCAAAGGCTGCTTTGTTATTTGTTATCATCAATTGTATTTTGTTTGTTGCTACCACCTATTTTATAAACACCTTATGTTTTTATTTATCGCCAATAGCACTTTTGGTTGTTCTAGGGTATAGTTTAACTAAACGTTTCACAGCATTGTGCCACTTGGTGCTTGGAGTTGGATTAGCATTAGCGCCTATTGGAGCTTACTTAGCTGTAACAGGAGCATTTAGTTGGTTACCTTTGTTCTTTTCATTTGCAGTATTGTTTTGGGTAAGTGGTTTTGATATCATTTATGCTCTTCAGGATGAAGAATTTGACAAATCAAAAAATTTAAAATCCATCCCAGTTTGGTTGGGTAAAAAAGGAGCATTAACCTTATCAACGGTATTACATCTTTTTAGTGCATTATTTGTTATTTATGCCGGAATTTATGCTCATTTTAATATATGGTATTGGATAGGTGTTGCTGTGTTTACAGGCTTATTAACC
>JBIIOB010000458.1:0-2556 GCA_044337125.1 Bacteroidia bacterium | reverse complement strand
CGCATCCATTGCAACAGCATTTACTTTTTTATCGGCTAACTTTTGAAGTAATGGTTGGTTTTGTGCTGGCCATAAATAGCTCAACAATACCAAACCTTCTTTCATCATGTCCACCTCTTCCATTGAAGGTTCTTTCACCTTCAATACAATGTCTGATTTACCATAGATTTCGGCAGCAGTGCTCACAATGGTTGCTCCTGCTTCTTCAAAATCTTTATCCGAAAAATTTGCTTTGACACCCGCACTGTACTGAATGAAAACGTCAAATCCTTGCTTTTGTAGTCGTTTAATGGTTTTGGGAGTAGCTGCTACCCTTAACTCATTTGGGGAAATTTCCGATGGAATACCTACCTTCATAATTAAACTATATTACGTTTACGTGTTTGTTTAGAACAAAATTTAAGGATGCAAAATAAGAAAAATTTTACGGATTGACCAAAAAATCGGTATTAACTTGAAATTACCTTTTGGAGGGAAACAATTTGCTTATTCCTATTGACTTACAAGAGGTTTTGCGAACAGGTTTGGATAGTCGGTAATGATACCATCTACCCCCATTTTTTGCAGCTTTTTGTAGGTTTTTGTGGAGTTCACCGTCCAAACCACCACTTTGCAGCCTTTTTTATGTGCTTGTTGAACCTTTTTGGTAGAGCAAATTTTAAAGGCTGGATTGTAAAAATCGGGCGTGAATCCCAACTTTTTAATGTTGTGTTTTACAGAAGAAAGATTGGCAACCAACAAACCAATTTTTACAGTGGGATTAACAACATGCATTTCTTTCAAACAACGGGTATCAAAACTTTGAATTAAAATACGGTTGTTGATGTTGAACTTTTTTAACACCTCCTCAATTAAAGCAACCGTAGTTTTGGTTGGGAAATGATATTTGCGATCGCCCAGGGAATGGTTTTTAATTTCGATGTTGTAATGAATGGCTGGCAAGTTATTTTCCTTGGTGAATGTTTCCATTTCTTGAATCACTTCAGTCAACAAAGGTTTATAAGCTTCGAGCTTTTGTTGTTCGGGAAACTTTTTGTTGCCGCGTTTTCCGCAATCGTATTTTTTAATTTCGGAATATGTGAGTTGATGTAAATTATTTTTGGTTCGCTTGGTAATTGCTTTGCCATCGGGCGAAGTACAGGTGCTTGGATTGAACCAGGGTTCGTGCGAAACTACTACTTGCGAATCCTTGGTAATGAGCACATCCAACTCAATGTAATCAACTCCCGCCTTTATGGCTTCTTTAAATGCAATGAGTGTATTTTCGGGATACAAACCACGAAATCCTCGGTGACCATGCACTTGCAATTGATTGCCTGTTTGAGCAAACAAAGCATTTGTGGTAAGAACAATTACAAGGATTAAAAAGCGCATGGCGCAAAAGTAATTTATTATTCGTTCATTCGTAATTCATAGTAATTAGTAAATTTGAATCTCCCTATTTCGCAGACTATGGACATTGGAAAACTAAACGAAAAAGCAAAAAACGCTGAACCTGCAAACAAAAAATTGTTTGAGAAGTTAAAAAAGAGCAAACCCAAAAATTTGGATGATGTGGTGCATCAACTCCACGATGAAGCGTTTGAACACATTGATTGTTTAAGCTGTGCCAATTGCTGCAAAACAACAAGTCCCATTTTTAAAGACATTGACATTGATCGTATATCGAAACGATTGCGCATGCGCCCTTCGGATTTTATTCAGAAGTATTTACACATGGATGAGGACAATGACTTTGTATTAAACGTAGCACCTTGTCCTTTTTTAGATGCTGAAAATTATTGCTTGATTTACGAAGACCGACCAACGGCTTGCAGAGAATATCCGCATACCAATCGCAAACGTTTTTATCAGTTGCTCGACCTTACTATTAAAAACACGTTTATTTGTCCGGCCGTATTCGAGATTGTGGAAGGCATGAAGAAGAAGTATTAAAATTAAATTTTATAATGTATATTTGATACACATAAAAAACTACCGAATTAATGAAATCAACTTTTACCTTTTTATTCGCGATTGCTTTTTCAGCATCGGCATTAACGTATATATCACAAGGCGGTGATGAAAAAAAATTAAAACGTGCAAACAAGGGCACGGATGAAGCCATGACACATGGTGCAAGCAAACGTTCTATTTGGGAACGAAAACGTTTGGCTGATCCTGCAACTGGGAGAATTCCTGACAACATTCGTCAAAAAGAATTAGCATTTGCGGCAACATTACCAAGCGATGCTTCTTTATCAAGAACAATCAATTTTACAAACAGAGGACCATGGAATGTAGGTGGAAGAACACGTGCATTTGGTATTGACGTGAGTAATGAAAATAGAATTTTAGCAGGTTCGGCTTCGGGCGGAATGTGGTTGAGTACCGATGGCGGTGGAACATGGAACATGACCAATACCATGTCGCAACTAAAAAATGCAACATGTTTGGTACAAGATAAACGTGCAGGGCATACCAATGTGTGGTATTATGGAAGTGGTGAAGCATACGGAGCATCGGCAAGTGGTGGTGGTGCTTATTATTTAGGAGATGGTATGTTTAAATCAACCG
>JBIIOB010000465.1:0-2558 GCA_044337125.1 Bacteroidia bacterium | reverse complement strand
ATTTTTCTGCTAAAACTAAGCCTTCATAATAGAGTTTAATTGCATTTTTTGTATCGCCTTCATTTACTTTAATATTTGCAATTAAGTTTATGGCTTCCGCCTGATTTTTATAATCCTTCCTATTTTTAGCGATTATCAGAAAACTATTTAATTGATCTAGGGCCATTTCTTCAAGACCTAATTCAGACTTTAAATAGGCTAATCGAATACTGGCGAGCAATGATATTGACTGATCCTTTGCAATTGCAGCTTTTTGCTTTGATAAGTTAAAATAGTATTCAGCCCTATTTAGATTTTGAACGTAGAAGAAATAGTTGCCATAATACAAATATATAAGAGCTAATGCAGATTGATTATCATTTCTCTTCGCAAGGGAAATTGCTTTTTCGCCAATTGAAAAAACCCTAGCCGAATCATAGAAAGACGCATCTTTCACTTCTTCTAATAAAGAATCGATCTCAGATGTCTGAGCACCCGCTTTATAGTTTAACAACAATGCCAAACTCATTAAAATGGATAAAAATGGTCTTGTCAATAGAATAGACTTTGATTGTTTAAATACAAATTTACATAAAGCTTTATTAATCTCTCCTCAATTGAATTTAATATTATCATTTTAGGTGCTAGCACCCTTTTTTGAAAATTTATCCTCGGGTACCTTTGTTTCTATTATTAAAAAACAATCAGTTCAAAGAAAAGAATTGAATATTACTAAGCACTTTATTTCATATGAATTAGAAAATATTTTATCCACAGTGAAATAGGACGAGGTAAAATAATTAAATAAGATAATGAGAAAAATATTTTTACTGCTGATAGCAATTCATATAGGTTCTGCTTTAGCCTATTCACAAATAATTTTTTCGACTCCCGGGACTTACAACTGGACTGTTCCGCCCTGCGTAACATCTATAACTGTTCAAGTATGGGCTGGAGGAGGAGGAGGAGGATCTGTATGGTCAAGATTTGACCCAACCTCTTCGGGTCCAACTTCAAATGAAGCATGTGTTACAGCTGGCGGGGGCGGGGGCGGGGGTTTTGTTAATAGAACTTATACAGTAGTACCTGGCCAGGTCTATACAATAGTTGTAGGCGCAGGTGGGAACGGAGGATCTATTAATAGTAGCGGAAACAACAGAGCTAATGCAGGCTCTCCAGGTGGTAATAGTACTTTTTCTGGTCCTGCTACATCAGGTCCAGGAACATTAACTGCCTATGGTGGATTAGGTGGAGGAGCAGCAAACTTTCTAAGAAGTTGTTTAGGAGGGTGCAGTGGCGCAGTTCATCAGGGTGCAAATGGGGCCGGTGGAAATGGAAGCGGAGGCGCAAATGGAACGACAACTTTTAACGGAGGCAATGGTTCAAGCGGAGCACATGATGGAAGTGCGAATGATAAGAGTGGCGCAGGTGGTGGTGGTGCGGGTTCTTCGGGTAATGGTGGGCCTGCTAGTTCTACAACTGGAGGTAACGGTGGAAGCGGAGACGGAGGTGCTGGTGGTGCTGGTATTGTACAAGCTTATGGAAACGGCTTTCTTGGCACCAATGGAAACAATGGTATTACTATAGGTGGTGGCGGTGGTGGAGCTGCCGGGCACAATCGCTCTTCAAACAACAATAGTCATTACTCTCGAGTTGGAGGATCTGGAGCAAGAGGTGAAGTAAGAATAAATTACACAACACCATCATTGCCAGAGCCTACCTTTAATTCTTTAGGACCAATTTGTAATGGAGGAACATTAAACTCACTCCCTACTACATCCAACAATGGAATAAATGGATCTTGGTCCCCTTCTTTAAACAATACAACCACAACAACTTACATTTTTACCCCAAGTTCCACAGGCCCATGTGCTGATACTACTTCATTAACTATTGTTGTGAATCCCACTACAACACCAACATTTACACAGGTCTCTCCAATTTGTAATGGAGGAGTATTAAACCCGCTCCCAACTAGTTCAAATAATGGAATTTCTGGAACATGGTTGCCTGCATTGAATAATACCAATACAACAACATACACATTTACACCTAATGCGGGACAATGCGCAAGCACAGCAACTATGACCATTAACGTAAACCCGATAATTACTCCATCCTTTACAGCAGTAGCACCAATTTGTAGTGGTAATACACTTAATGCTCTCTCAACAACATCTAATAATGGAATTTCAGGAATATGGTCACCTGCATTGGACAACACAACAACCACTACCTATACTTTTACTCCAAACAGTGGCCAATGCGGAAATACAACTACAATGACCATAACGGTAAACAATTCACCAAGTCCAACATTCACACCTATTGCAGCAATTTGTAGTGGTGAGCCATTAAGCCCACTCCCAACAACATCAAATAACGGAATAGCTGGATCATGGTCGCCTAGTATAAATAATACTGCAACTACTGCATATACTTTCACTCCTAATAGTGGTCAATGTGCAAACAATTCTTCTATGACCATAACGGTGAATCCGGCTACAATTCCAACATTTAATTCGACAACCGCTATTTGTGCAGGGGATATTTTAAATCCTCTATCAAACACATCAAAC
>JBIIOB010000060.1:0-8677 GCA_044337125.1 Bacteroidia bacterium | reverse complement strand
CCCTCTAAAATAAGCTTTTTTTAATTTTTATTTAAAAAAATGCTTTTAGGTTATGGAATTCTAAAAACGGCTGCATCTTCCTATCAGACAATTTAAAAATCCATAAAAACAAAATACCATGCAGCGTAAAAAAAGTTCAATCAAAAAGTTAGGAGTGGTAGCACTGGGTGCTGCTGCACTAACGCTTGTGGCGTTTATGACGCCCAATAATTATTATCAAATGGCCATGGATAACGAATTTATTCGCTCCTTAAAGAAGAAACTGACAGCTTTTAATGAACAAATGCCTCAGGATCGTCTTTATCTGCAATTTGATAAGCCAATGTATGAACCTGGCGATAATATCTGGTTCAGTGCCTATGTTCGTGATGGCGCAACCTTAAAACCGTCCTCTAAAAGCGATATTGTACATGTGGAGTTTCTTAATCCAAAAGGCACTGTCGAAAAATCAATTAACCTGATCGCAAAAAATGGTGTTGCTGCTGGCGATTTCAATTTAGATGCTGAAGCATTAGGTGGAATATATAAGGTTAGAGCATATACCAATTGGATGAAGAATGAAGATGTAAACAAAGTCTTTGAAAAAGAGTTACAAGTGCAAGATGTTGTACTCCCAAATTTAAAAATGAAATTGGATTTTGAACGTAAAGCTTTTGGTGCGGGTGATGAAGTTGTTGCTAAGTTAGAATTGAATACCAACGAAAACCTACCTTTAGGCAATCATACCATTAAATTTGTAGGTAACCTTGATGGAAAGCAAATTGTAACCAAAGCCGATGTTACCGATGTGGATGGTATACAATACATCAAATTTAATTTACCAAAAGATTTAAAAACGAATGATGGTTTATTAAACGTAATGATTGATTACAACGGTAGCACCGAAAGTATTTCTCGTTCTATTCCAATTGTATTGAATAAAATAAAATTGGAACTATTCCCAGAAGGTGGCGATTTAGTGAATGGTTTACAAACAAAAGTTGCATTCAGAGCATTGAATGAATTTGGTAAACCTGCCGATGTTGAAGGGGATGTTTTAAATGACAAAGGAATAAAAGTAGCTTCATTTAGTAGTTTTCATCAAGGTATGGGAGCTTTTGATTTCACTCCCAAAGCGAATGAAAAATATTCTGTAAAAATTACAAAACCAGAGAATATTTCGGAAGTATTTACATTGCCTAATGTTTTAGAACGTGGTTATGTAATGAATGTAGATGCTAAAAAGAATGAAGTAACTGTTTTGGTGAATACAACTGAAGCTGAAGGGCTTTCCTTAGTTGCTCAAGTTCGTGGTAAAATGTATTATTCTACAGTGATAGAAACAAAAAAGGGTGAGAATAAAATTACATTCCCAACAGGAAATTTCCCAATTGGGGTTGCACAAATCACATTGTTTGATAGCAAAGGAATAGAGCGTGCTGAACGTTTAGCATTTGTTAATAAAAACAAACAACTATCAATCGCAGTAGAAACTGAAAAAGAAAAGTATTTGCCGCGTGAAAAAGTAAAAATGACCATTACTGTTAAAGATGAACGCGGAATGCCAATGCCGGCAACTCTTTCTATGGCAGTCGTAAATGACCAGTTTTTATCTTTTGCAGATGATAAAACAGGAAATATGTTGTCCCAATTACTTTTACAAGAAGAGTTAAAAGAAAAAGTAGAAGAGCCCGCATTTTATTTCAGTAAAAAAGAAACAAAGGCTGACGAAGCGTTGGATTATTTATTAATGACTTCGGGTTGGAGACATTTTACTTGGGAAAAAATTATTACAGAAGCTATTCCAGCAGTGGCTTACGCAAGTGAAAAAGCAATCATTTCGGGTACGGTAATCGATTATTACACGCAAAAACCAATTCCAAATTCAAAAATTAAAATCAATAATGGGGCTGAGTATTTCACCGATGAAAATGGGAAATTTATTTTCAATAAGATTGATTTGTATTCTCCTGCAACTCTTTCTTTTAGTGCTGATAAATACAGTCCACAAGCTCAATACATTCAAAATTACAACCCAAATTTGAATGTGTATTTGTATAATGGAAATTATTACCAAAATTATTATAGCTATAAAAGTCAACCTGCTGTGCCAAGTTCCTCCGCACAAAGAGATGATTTAATTCCAATGGCTCAGGAAGGAATTGCTTTAAGTGCTGTTGATATGGCAGAATTAGCAGATGCACCCAAAAAAGAAAAACATTTTGAATTTAAAAACAAACCAGCTGCTGTGAATTCGAAAGCAATCAATGCAAATGCTGTTGTAGCAAATAATCAAAAAGTGGATGCAAAGATAGCAGCAGAGGCTGTAAAGGTGAACGCTGCTGATCAACGTTTCAATGGATTTGCAGAGAAGAAGAGAAGTAAACATGAAGCTGATTCAATGTTTGATCAAGAGTTTCAACAACAATCAGTAGTATCTTATTACCGTGCACGTGAATTTGCAGCTCCAAAATATGAAAAAGAGGAAAATGTCGAAATGCGCACTGATTTTAGAAATACCATTTATTGGAATCCTTCAGTTGAGGTAGATAAAACTGGAACAAAAACGGTTGAATTTTATACTTCGGATGATATTACCTCCTTCCGCACCACAGTTGAAGGGATTGCAAGTGATGGAACAATCGGTAGAACTGAAAAAAATATTTTCACTCAGTTGCCTTTTGCTATGACAACTAAAATTCCAGTTGAAGTAGCAACTGAAGACAATGTTTCAATTCCTCTAACATTGAAAAATAATACTGATAAACCACTGGGCGGTGCATTAACAATTACTTCACCTGATGGATTGAAGGCAACAGTTGCCATTCCTACAGTGCAAACGATTATGCCAGGAAAGGCAAAAACAATTTATCTTGATTATAAAGTTCTTGATAAAATTGGTTATGGTGATTTTACGATTAGCTTTAAAGCATGTGGTTTGGGCGATGCTTTTACTCAACGAATCAAAATTGCTCCCAAAGGATTTCCTGCACAAGCTTCATTTTCATCACAGGAAATTGAAAAAGACTATTCAATAGACATGAATCATGTTGTAAATGGTTCTGTAAAAGCAAATTTTACAGCTTTCCCAAATGTTGTTTCAGACTTAATGAAAGGTGTTGAAGGTATTTTACAAGAACCGTATGGTTGTTTTGAGCAAACATCTTGTACTGCATATCCAAATGCCATGGTATTGGACTACATGAAATCAACTGATAGTAAAGACAATAAAACAATGGCTCGCGCTATTGATTTATTAAACAGAGGTTACAAACGATTGGTAACATTTGAAACAAAAAGTAAAGGCTATGAATGGTTTGGGGCAGATCCTGCTCACGAAGGTTTAACTGCATATGGTATTATGGAATTTGCTGATATGAAAAATGCTGGTGCGGATATTGATCAAAAAATGTTGGATAGAACTGCAGAATGGTTAATGAAACGCAAAGACGGTAAAGGTGGATTCTTGAGAGAGTCACATGCTTATCATGATTTTGGAAGAATTAGTGAGGAGATATTAAACGCCTACATTGTTTATGCCTTAGCTGATGCTGGATATTCAGATATCAAAAAAGAATTTGAAAGTTCTTATAACAAAGCAATGGACAAAAAAGATCCTTACATGTTAGCGATGATGGCAAGTGCTGCATATTCCTTAAAAGAAACAACTAAGGCAGATGAGGCTCTGAAATTATTGGTAGCAAAGCAAAGTAAAGATGGAAGCTTTACAGGAACAACTCACTCTATTACTTATTCACAAGGCAATTCCTTATCAATAGAAACCACTTCAATAGCAATTTTAGCAATGTTAAAATCTAATGGAAAAAATGCAGTCGCTATGTCAAATGCTGTTCAGTATTTGGTTGGTTCTAGAAGTGGATCTGGAGTATTTAGCTCAACACAAGGAACAATTTTAGCCTTGAAAGCTTTAACCGAATATGCGAAGTTTAGCAAAAAAACAACTGAAGATGGAACGATTCAGATTTTTGTTGATGGTAAAAAAGTAGCTGAAAAAACATACAAAGCAGGTGATAAAGGTGCAATTGAAATTGCTGGTTTAGAGGAATATTTTAAATCAGATGGAAAACACAATGTAAAAGTTAAATATGTTGGCGTTAAAACACCTTTGCCTTATTCTATGGCAATAAATTGGAGTACATCATTGCCTAGTAGCGATAAAGAATGTTCGATTGATTTAAAAACAACAATGGCAACCACTTCTGCAAAAGTGGGAGAAACGGTTCGTATGCAAGCTGTTGTAACCAATAAGAAATCCACTGATGTGCCTAGCACAATGGCTATTATTGGAATTCCTGCAGGATTCACTGTTCAACCATGGCAATTGAAAGAAATGCAAGAAAAGCATGTATTCGATTATTATGAGATGAAAGGAAATAACATTGCAATTTACTACCGTGGTATGGCTCCAAATGCGGTTAAAGAAATTAATTTGGATTTGAAAGCAGAAATGCCTGGTATTTATGATGCACCTGCATCATCGGCCTACTTATATTATACCAATGAATATAAAACGTGGACTGGTGTGGATAAAGTAACTATTAGAAAATCTTAATTCAAATAATATGAGTGTTAAAATTAAAAAAACTAACAAAATTAGCGGAGCCCAAGGCTCTGCTAATTTTATTCTCTTAATATTATTGTTCATTTCATCAAGTGCAGTATTTGCTCAGAAATATGATATTAATGATCCAAGAAACCCTGATTGTCCTTGTCATAAAATGCAACAATTAGCAGAAAAGGAATTTGCTATGCTTAACAATCAAAATGATGGAACCCAAAATGTTTTAAATCAAATAGTAAAAAATCAAGAGGAAGGTCAGTTGGCTAATGAAAACAAGAATAGTTTGTCGAATACGCTAGACAGAAATTACCCTATTAAAACTAGTTATTCTAAAGTAAAAAGAAAATCAAAAAATACTTGGATAAAAAAAACGGTATTTAAATTTTCAAATAAATACCGTTTCAAAAAGCGGAAAAAAGTGAATGTTGCAATTTGCTACAAATGGGCAAATTAATCTTGTTCCAATACGATGTAGGTAAATTTGGTTTTGGTATCTCGTTCAATACTTTTACCTAAATCAATATTGTCATCGTCATCATCTTCGAAATACCAAACAATTGAAACAGAAATTTCAGGTGAGCTGATTCCAATTAATTTTTTTACAATGTTTGTTAAAAATTTAACGGAAACAGAATGAAAGTACTCTACGTTTATTTCAACAACTACCGTTTTGTTTGGATTTAAAATATACTGGTTTAACCAAGTGTTCACTGGTTGATAAAACTCTGCCGTATCCGAAGGATATGAACGTCCAATAATAGAAAGCTTTCCTGTTGTATTATCGAAATTAATTTCAGGTGTTTCTTGTGTAGCGGCAATATATAATGGTTGCATTTTGATGATTTTTAATTTTTGCTGAACAAATTTATTGTTTTTGTTCAAACTTCCTAATTCTTTTTATCAAGATTTTTAGGTTTCGGGTAATAATTTGACTTGATATTTTGCTGCCATTTTTTCAATATTTTCCCGAGGAATTCCATGGATATTTTGGCCTCCATGCCTGTTTTCAATGGTCATAACAAAAATTGCATAGTCATATTTTTGGGCTAACTTGAAATAAGGTTCTAATTCCCATTCAATGGTAAATGTATTGTCAATAAAAACTTTTTGAATTCGCTTACTTAGACTCTCCTCTGTTTTTAATTCACAAAGTTTATAGGCTAAATGATTTTTTTTGAAATCAAAGTGATATTCTCCTGTCTTTTCATCAGTAAAATAGTCGTCAATTGCATGAATTGGATATTTTCCATTTTCGCTTAGTAGTTTTGCTAAAGTAGATTTTCCACTGCCAGGCAAACCTCTTAGGAGAATAAGCGCATGCGTAATTGTGTCAGTCATTTATTTTTAGTTTTGGTGTAAATGTCAGATAAATCCCACTTGTATCTTTTGTGTATTTAACCATAGCATTTTTTATGGATTCGAAATTTCGTTGTTCAGGATAAGCAGGGACCCCTGTTTCCTTCATACACCAATATTTAATTGCTATCGCATATTCTTGGTCGCTGATAACAGCATATTTTTGGATGGATTCGGGCAATTGTTCTTTCGTTTCTTTTGATAAAAAGATATCACCACTACTTGTATTTCCTGAATAAAGATTGTGCGATAGATATGAGTCCCATTTATTGAAAAAATTTAATTGTGGCATAAGTATAAATAACAGAAAAACTATTTTAATCGAATGGTAACGAAACATAGTTCGGAAATCAATTAATTTAAAGTCGATTTCGTTATTGAAAAGTATTAAGCTAAATGCGATCATTGCCAAATTCCAAGGCCAAACAACTGGATTGTAATTATGCCCAAGTGGACCTATAACAAAAAGGATAAAAACATGCATTGATACAATTAAAATTACTCCTAGCTTTTTTATTGGATTTATTAATAGGATAATTCCACTTACCGATTCTATTAATGGGAAAGCATAGCCTAAAATTTTAAAATGAGATAAACTGTTATCACCTAATTGATCAGTAATGGGCTCCAATAACCATGGGAAAGTGTCGGCAATAAAATTGGGATTGAATTTTTGTAAGCCACTCCAAAAATAAATAGCAGCAATCATTATTTTTAAAATAGTAATAAGGGCAACCAGTTGTTTAGTGTCATCGCAGCGGTAATTAAAAAATGAAAGCAAAAAGAACATTAAATAGTATTGATAAAACCACGGTTGCCATCTGTTTAAATCAAAGACAAGTAACACTAATCCAATAACTAAAAATAAAATAATTAATTTTTGGGGATTTCGAACAATTGCGATGAGAAATATGGTAAGAAAACATCCTGCTATTATTATATAATCTATAGGATGAAAAATAGGTGGAAGTATATTAAAAAGTGGAGAGGTCGGAAAACTTCTTTCATTTGTCCAAATGTTAAAACTAAGTAACATGCTAATTAAACATGCTATAGCAGCTATTTTCGTAATAATTCTAAGTTGATTACAAGTGTTGATCATTTTATTCTTGCTGCTTTATAAAAATATTTTTTATAATAAGTTTCGTTTAAGTCATTTATGATAACCCCTTTTTTTGTACTTGCATGTATGAATTTTTTATTCTGCAAATAAACACCCACATGTGAAATCTTTTCGCTTTCAATTTTAAAAAATACAAGATCTCCTTCTTGAATTTCATCTATCGAAATGGGTTTGCAAGCACTGTAAATTTTTGTTGCAGGAACTTCAACAATTTTATTGTAAACCGTTTTGCAAAGAATAACAGTGAAATCGGAGCAGTCGATACCATCTTTTGTTTTGCCTCCATATTTGTATGGAGTTCCCATCCATTCATCAATAAATTGGTATAGTTTTATGTTTTTAATTGATTCCGGATTAACGGCTAGCTGAATAGCATATTTATTTTGAAGTTTATTGTTAGCATAAGAAGATGTGCTTTCTGATGTATTTTTTGTCGATTTGCAGGAATAAAACAAACAGATACTTAACAGAATTGTTAGTAAAGGAGTTAGAGTAGTTTTTAATTTCAAACAAAACATTTAATACACTTTTCTCAAATGTAGCCTTAAGCGACTGCCATTTTTAACATCCCTTGTATTAATTATTAATGGTTGATTGTTGAAAACAGCCTATTTAAATTCTAATTGAATAGGATACTGCATTTTTACATCGATAGGTTTTCCGGCTTGTTTACCAGGTGTCCATTTAGGCATGGAGTTGATTACCCTCAGTGCTTCCTTGTCTAATTCAGGATTTATGCCCTTTATTACTTTTGCATTGGTTACTGAACCAGTTTTATCAATGATAAATTCAAGGTAGATTTTTGTTGAAGAAAAATCTCCTTTTGTTGATGAATATTTAAAGTTCTTAGTAATGAATTTCATTAACTCAATTTCTCCACCAGGAAATTTTGGCATTTCGTCAGTTGAAATTGTAGAGTCCGTTGCTGTTAGGTATTTGTAATTTACTTGGTCATCTCTATTCTTTTCGGCTTTATTTTTTTGCTCCGAAGCTATTTCTTGCGATTCAGCTAATGTAATATCTTGATTGTAATAGCCGGACGGTTGTTGGGCTGAAGCAGTACCTTCGTTTTTTTTGCTACGTTTTTTTCCTCCTGTCTCTTCCTTAATAACAACGTTCTTCTCTTGTGAAATTTCCTTTTTTGAAATGGTAGAAGGAGCAGGAGCTGATTTCCATTCATAGGTAGCTTGGGTATTTTCTGCTTTTGAGGTTGCATTTAAAGTTTCTGCTTTTCTTGAATCTTCTGCAAGTTTTGAACTTTGGTCTTTTGACGTTGCTGATTCTTCATCATTGATTTGAGCGTATTCATTTGCACCATTTACAACAGTTGAATAGTTTTCGACAATTGGAGAATTTGTAACTATTCCTTCTGCTTCATCAGAAGTTGTTTTAGGAGCTATAAATGCAATTTCGTTTTTGTTATTTTCCCTTTCTTGTTGAACATTTTCGCCAGTATTGCTAGATGGAGCAGCAGCTGTTGAGTCTGTAAGTGGTTTTTCTGCATTGAATTGCAATTCAGCTTCCTCAGTTGGACTTGATTCTAATTTAGTTGTATCAGCCATTTCCATGTTCTTTGACATAAACTGATTAAAGAAAAATACACCACCTACAAAGAGCAGTAGACCGGCAGCAACTGC
>JBIIOB010000457.1:0-2563 GCA_044337125.1 Bacteroidia bacterium | reverse complement strand
TTAAATACTTCAGTAACTTGATCCGTTTTTTTTCGGCTATCGTTAAGGGTAACATTGGTAAGTAAAAAGGAAATGATAACCAAAAATATGATTACTCCAAAACCTAAACCTATCTTTTTACCAATTGTAAACCTGAAATTCATATAGAGAAGTGGGCAGTAATTTTTCTAAAACTATTTTTGTTTTTCAATTTCTTCTAATTTCAATTTAAACATATTTGACTTGTCAAATTCATTTAAACTAAAATATATTCCGGATAATCCAAGTAATGTTTCTTTGCGTCTAGGATCCAAGGAATAAGCTTTCTCCATAAAAGGTAATGACTCTTTAAATAATTTAATAGAATTATCTTGGATATCACTTAGTGCAACGATATCTAAATCATAATCAGATTGGTTAATAAGATTTACAGCTTGGTTGTAATACAAAATACCCATATTATAATTTGCACCAATATTGTTTGGATCAAGCTCTAAAACCTTGTTATAAGATGCTTTAGCAAGGTTCAAAAATTCAAGTTTCCCCTTTCTATCTCCTTCAAATATTTTTGTATAAACAGATGCAATAGCTAGATTAAAATCTATATTCTTTTGTTTAATATTATCTGGTGAATTATCTACAAGTGAATAATATTGTAAAAATTTTGCAAAATTATCTATTGCAATTTTATAATCTACAGCATCAAGACTTGCACCAGCATCATTATAAAGTGTGGTAGCTAAATACTTAATATTCTTAATATTCTCTTGTACATTTTCACTAGAAGTATCAACTGAAAGTGATTTTTTAAAGGAATTCAAAGCTTCTAATCGAGAGGCTGATTGGCGATCACTTTTTTCCTTTTGGTTGTATATTGATTTGTAAACAAATCCACGTAAATACCAAGCTTGCCCATCATTAGATGTTTCTGGATGGAGAACAGCTGCGTCAATACATGCCTTAGCACTATCAAGTTGGCTATTTTGCAAGAACGTATATGCAGCATTCACCTTTGATTGCTGTGCAAAGGAAGAAGTTACTATTGCTAGTAAAAACATCCCTAAAACGATTCTTTTAATTTGTAACATCTTAATTCTTATGTAAATATACAAAAATTATTTAACTGGCACTGCCATGCTCACTAATTGTTCAGCTACTTTTAATTTATAACGCTCAATATTACTTTTATTCAATTCAATTTTTTGTTTGTTCTCAACAATTACAAAGTTGATTCCTGCTCCTTTAGAAGCTAATCCTTCTTTATCAGTTACTATCAACGCACTTTTACCTTTTACCTTACCAACAACATCCGCCAATAAGGAAGATTTATCATTCAAAATGTAAACGATATGACAAGCAGATGCGTCAGCAGCGGATGCAATATTTTTGATTTCAAACTTTTGTGTTCCTACTGTTTTAGCAGAAGCCATTTTGTTCAATTCTCCTAATAAAGAAGAGTTTGACCCCAAAACTCCTACAACAAAATTTCCTGTTTTATAGTCCTGTGGCCATTCAATGTATTTGGTGAAATTATAGATATAGATTGCCTTAATTTTAGCATTCGCCTCTTCGCCCTGATCTGGGGCAATCATTGCTCTCATCACCACTAATGTGATAGGAAGTAATAATATGAAGAGAATTTTTTTCATTTCGTTTTCGGCTAAAACAAATAGCGAGCCATCTTTTTTATCAAGGACAAATATACATTTTTTTGCAAATACTGATGAGAATCCTGGATATTTTACAAATAGTCATGTTATGAATGAATTTGCTTATTTTTGATGGCAACAAATGAACACAAAGGAACTACTTTCACTCGAAGACTTAGAATTGGTTTTGCTTTACAAGCAAACCAATAATAATAATTGCGTAGGTATCCTTTATAAAAGATATACGCACCTCATTTTTGGGGTTTGTATGAAATACCTAAAAAATGAGGATGATGCTCAAGATGCATCCATTCAGCTATTTGAAAAACTGCTTGTTGATTTAAAAAAACATGAAATCCAACAGTTTAAGGCATGGCTTCACATGGTTTGTAAAAACTTTTGTTTGATGAAGTTAAGGTCAGACACATCAAAAAGGAAACATTCCATAGAAATGCAAAAAGATTTTGAATCTTTTATGGAATCAAGTTATGAGCTGCATCTTACTAATGAAAATAAAAAAGAAATTGAACTGACATTCATGGAGGAATGCCTTCAAACATTGAATAATGATCAAAAAATTTGTGTTGAGCTCTTTTATTTAAAAGAAAAAAGCTATCAACAAGTAGCAGATGAAACAAACTTTAGCATAAATAATGTAAAGAGTTTTATACAGAATGGAAAAAGGAATTTAAAAAATTGCATTGAAACTAAAAATGCAAACAAATGAGTGAAGAACTAAAACATAAACTTTATATCTCAACCGAATGTATTTCGGAGGAAGTCATGTATCAATACATTGACAAAAAATTAAGTTCCTCCGAGGAGCATAAGGTTGAAAGGCACTTGCTTGATTGCGAGCTATGTTCTGATGCATTGGAAGGATTAACCATTTCACATAATCGGAAAATCCCAAATTCTATTAATATACAAGTTGA
>JBIIOB010000456.1:0-2564 GCA_044337125.1 Bacteroidia bacterium | reverse complement strand
CTTCTTTTAAATCGAATACCGCACAGCTTTTACTAAGCCCTTCAAAAATTAAAGTAAATTTTTGTGCTCTGTTTTTGATGGTCCAGTAAGGATAAAAACTAATATTAAAAGCAGTAATCAATTTTGCTTTTTTATTTCCTCCATGTTCAATTAAATAGGTACTCGGCCAAATCCGATACGCAGCATCTTGTCCGCATACACAATGCACAATGGTTTGGCCTTCTTCTGCAACTTCTGTTTCTATTTCAACAGCGGTTTCTTCCTGATAATCTGTTTTTGTGCTCATGTTTAGTTTATTGGTTTTACCGATATAACGTATAATCGTGTGAATTAATCTGTGTGCTGTCATTTCGAGCCTGTCGAGAAATGTGCGATGCAATTCAGCGCGCAGATCCTGAATCATCCTCCTGAGACGGACAAGCGTTCAGGATGACGGCTACACAAAGTGCAATGCCATCTACTAATACCCAACAACCTTTTCACATCCATTAAATGCAGCAAAAGAATTTAACTTTTCTTTAAATGCTTTTTTGAATGCTGCTGTCGGTTTAAATCCTTTTTCAAAATGTATTTGTTTTACATAAAATGTTTTTGTTGCTCTGTCCGCTTTCGGATCAAAACGTCCTACCAACTGTCCATTGTACATCACCGGCAAACAAAAATAACCATAGGTTCGTTTGGGTTCTGGCAAATAACATTCAATGATATAATCGAAATCAAATAATTGTTGTACCCGTTTGCGCTGTATCACCGCATTATCAAAAGGGGAGAAGATATGTATCTCTTCAG
The DNA here is from genome assembly GCA_044337125.1 of Bacteroidia bacterium. Classification (GTDB taxonomy): domain Bacteria; phylum Bacteroidota; class Bacteroidia; order 2-12-FULL-35-15; family 2-12-FULL-35-15; genus 2-12-FULL-35-15. The sequence continues at coordinate 1,775 of JBIIOB010000456.1, read as the reverse complement.
TCCCTTTTAATTTAGTTGATTCATTAATCAGTGCTTGACTTGTAAAATAAGTTCCTTTCTTCGTTTCAATTCCTGTTTCAACAAGTTCACCATTCTTCACTAAGTGCTTCAAACTTTTAGCAACCATTTCTTTTGAGCTCGAACGCAAATAAGCAATTTCTTTTTCCTCCACAATCCCATTGGCTTGAATTGCTTTCTTGATTAAGTATTCCGCTTGTTCCTTTTCAGTAGGAAATTTTGTGTTTACAGTGTTGGGTAAAATGCGCTCTGTTAAATCATACACCTTCTGAAATCCTTGTCGTTTAGCAATCATCAATTTGCCTTCCATGAACAATTGTTCCAAAGCCATTTTAGCGGGCTTCCATTCAAACCAATTACTTGGACCATTACGCTTGAATTCAAAATCTTTTGATTGCAAGGCGCCTTCTGCTTTTATACGATCGAGTACGTAGTTTTTTACTTTTTTATCTTGCTTAAACCAATGCGATGCTCCCGATGCATACTCGTGTTTGCGCGGCAATGAAAATCGGAAATCACTCATGGGCAAATACGAAGCAGCATGACTCCAATATTCAAAAATGCTTTTGTCTTTTTCTAATAGCTCGTTTAAATGGGATTCTTTGTAATCGCTAACGCGTGTCCATAGTGTATGATGATGTGCTCGTGCAACAACAGCCAGCGTATCAATTTGTATATAGCCCAAATGCTCAATCGCATTTAATGTCCCTTTTTTGCCCTTACCAAAATTTGTTTTTAATAAACCTTGGGCGGCAAGCGACATTAATTGTGCTTGTTCAATGGAAATAAGGGGTGCTTTGATTTGTTTCGACATGGTACAAAGCAACGATTGAAAAAACTATTTTTCTAAAATAGCTTTGATGTTTGGTTTGAAGTATAAATTGCTTTTCATGATTTTGCCATCTTCTCTGAAAATAGGTTGTCCTTTTTCATCCAACTTACTCATATTGCTGCGTTGAATTTCTTCAAACACTTCTTCAATTTTATGTTGTAATCCATGACGAAGAACAGTTCCGAATAGAATGTACAATTGGTCGCCCAACGCATCCGCAATCTCAACGATATCGCCATTCTTGCATGCTTCTAAATATTCTTCGTTTTCTTCTTTGATTAAATTATAACGCAAAGTGTATTCTGCTTCACCAACTTCAGCAGTGGGTGTATAGCGATTTCCGATTTTAAAGGTATCGTGAAATTTTTCTACGTATTTAATTTTCTCAATCATGGTGTTTGTTTTTTAATGGTTACAAAAAATTATTTCTTCCCTTTTTTCTCACGGTACTGAGCATTTAAGCCATCTAAAATTTCTTGTGTAATATCAAGGCTATCATCTACCATTAATAACTGACTTAATGGACTGTTACTATAGCCAAATACATAATTGTAGTTGGTGTTTTTGTTATAGTCTTTGATATATGCTTTCATGTTCTCATTCATCTCATCCGTTTTTGCTTGGATTTTTTCCATCAAGGCTTGGTTTTTTAATTCCAATTGATCCAATTCTTCTTTACGTTTCATCAATGCTTCTTCTTCAGCTTTAGCTTGGTTTTCGGATAATAAACCTTGTTGTGCTTTTGTTTGGTAAGCCACATAATCATCTTGCAATTTTTGTGCTTTTGATTGGTATTGACTTTCCAAGCTGCGTTGTTCTGCTTTTGCAGAAGCACTTACTTCTTGAATGTATTCATATTTCTCATTCAAAACATCTAAGTTTACATAAACAATCTTAGAAGCTTTAATGTCTTTGGGATCCAATA
>JBIIOB010000455.1:0-2567 GCA_044337125.1 Bacteroidia bacterium | reverse complement strand
AAACAAACCGGTTGCTTTTGCTAGCGATTGTATCGGTGATGTTGCTACAACTGCTGCTAGCGCATTAAAAGCAGGAGAAGTACTGTTGTTAGAAAATTTACGATTTCACAAACAAGAAGAAAAAGGAGATGTTGATTTTGCAAAACAATTATCAACATTGGGAACAATTTATGTAAACGATGCTTTTGGAACAGCGCACCGTGCACACGCTTCAACAGCTATCATTGCACAATTTTTTCCTAACAACAAATGTTTTGGATATGTAATGAGTGGTGAGTTGGCGAGCATAAACAAGGTGTTGACCGATTCAGAAAAACCGTTTACTGCCATCATGGGTGGTGCAAAAGTTTCGGATAAAATTTTGATTTTAGAACAGCTCATCAACAAAGCCAACAATATTATTATTGGCGGTGGAATGGCCTTTACCTTTGTGAAAGTACAAGGTGGAAAAATTGGAAAATCACTTGTAGAAGAAGATAAATTAGAAACGGCCTTGAATATTTTAGCTGATGCAAAAGCAAAAGGTGTAAATATTTACATTCCTGTAGACGCTATTGTTGCCGATAATTTTGCAAACGATGCCAACAAACAAACGGTTGACATTAAAGCAATTCCAGATGGTTGGATGGGCTTGGACATTGGACCTGCAACTGAAAAAATTTATGCGGAAGTAATCGCGAATTCAAAAACAATTTTGTGGAACGGACCAATGGGAGTTTTTGAAATGAGTTCATTTGAACATGGAACCAAAGCGGCTGCAGAAGCAATTGTTGCAGCAACTAAAAAAGGTGCTTATTCATTGATAGGTGGTGGCGACAGCGTTGCTGCAATCAATAAATATCATTTTGGAAACGATGTAAGTTATGTATCTACTGGTGGTGGAGCACTGTTGGAATACATTGAAAGTGGCAGCTTGCCAGGTGTTGATGCGGTAGAGAAATAATTTTTTGTTTAGTTCAAGGTTTAAAGTTGGAAAGTTGGTGAATTAAGCCCTTCTTGGTGTTATCACCTGCAAAAATTTTTGAATAATGGATTTGTTGATTTTCAACTAATCACAAATCGTCCTTCTTTTTATCCTTCATCAATCTCACTTTCAAATCCTTTAAACACAAATCTTCCTGTTTGGTCATTTCTGCTTTTGTAGCTTTCGTTTTGTCTTTATACCCCAAAAGGTGCAAGGTGCCATGAATTAAAACACGATGCATTTCGTTTTCTTTCGTTTTGCCGAACTTTTTTGCATTCTCCTCTACTCTTTGCACACTAATAAAAATGTCTCCGCTAATCGGTATTTTTGAGTCTTCCTTTGAATAATCGAATGTGATAATGTCGGTATAGGTATTGTGATTTAAAAATTGTTGGTTTACGCCCAACAAATGCTCATCCGAACAAAAAATAAAATTGATATCCCCGGCTTTACGTTTCTTTTTTTCAATGGTCGCTTTGATCCACGCTTTTAAAAGCGTTTTGTTTTTTAGGGTATAGGAAATGTCTTGGTTGTTGAATGTTATCATGCAGTAAAAGTAATAATTAATGTAAATAGCCCAAACTCTTGTTTCTTGATAAAATTTGAATAGTTTTGAAATTAATTGGCACCACAATAAACCATGGCTACACTTTTAAAAGACTCCTATCTGTACATCAAGCCCTATCTCTTTAACGGTGTTTTTTCCTACTCTCTTTTTGGAATATACGCTTTAACCATTGCTCCCTTTGTTGGCGACTTTGTTGCATCTGGAGAATACAATCCCTTTTTGTCATTATTTGGATTTGGAATGTTGGTTGCTGAATTTTTTGCTTTAAAATTTAAACTAAAAATGATCCGGGTAAGAGCCGGACAAAGACGTATTGAACATTATAAAAAAACAGGTATTAATATTTTACCTAATACGAACATGTTTGTTCTTTTTGAGTTTTTCCTGCGATTATTATTTCGTGTTCCAATAGCAATGGTTTGTATGGCCGCATTAGGCTATACTGCAAATGAAAAGAAAATGTCTGGTGAGAGTGTTTTTGTGATCATGCTTGTTTTAGTTGCAGACATTGCCGGTCTAGCTTACCTTTTCCTAAAATCAGATTTTTACACCGACCCCCCTTTGAATAAAAAGAAGCTTCAAAACGAATTAATTGAAGATGATGTTTGGGACAAGGCAAACGGACACCTAATGACATCAGAAAAACACATGAAGTTAGAATTACTATCGGATGTTGTTTTGCATGTGTATGCTATAATGGTCTACACTGCATTGTGGAGCTATCTTAATGGATATGGAATAGGGCACTTGAACAGCATTGTATTTATTGAATATGCAAATCCTGTATCTGCTGCTTTTGAAATCTTTCCCTGGTTGTTCATCATGTGTATATTTGCACTGATTCCACTTCGAATTGCTTATTGGATTGAGGACTCTTTGATGGCTTTTACATGGCTAGAAAAGTTCGAATTGGTTGTTACATTTATCATAATAGCACTTTTTACATGCTCACCAACCATCTGGCGCTTTGTCTCCATCTTTTATTTAAAAGAATATACACGATTAGATGAGGCGCCAACCGACATGGGCGACTGG
>JBIIOB010000454.1:0-2569 GCA_044337125.1 Bacteroidia bacterium | reverse complement strand
TATTGCCATTTACCACTTATCTTCCCTGTTTGTACAAAATACTTATATCCAAGTACAGGCGTGGAGTCGCTAAAGTACAATTGACTTAAGGAGGCATCTCCATTTATGGCATATTTGTTTGATTTGTTTGCAAATCGAAATTCAGTACCTGTAACATTTGCATCGTAATCCCTACCATTTCGTGTAACATTTGTATTTATTAAACTGATGTATGAATTGTTTTTTAGTGCCTGATCAAATACAATAATGTTGTAATTGCTGAGTGGGCTTGTTTCTATTTTTCGAGTATTACCAAGTGAATCAGAAACAGTTGCAAACATTGGTTTAGCAGTAGAATTAAAAAATCCAATTCCTAAATTGTTTTTTGTTCTACCCGAAACTTTCGTTGCATTAAGTAATTGTGTGCTGCCAGGGTTATCTTTAACATACTCCCCTTCATTTAGTTGATTATATACATTGTAATAATTGAGCGGCTGTCCACCAATTCTCCTTGAATAGAATAATCCAGCACGATTAAAAAGTTCTGTTCCTTCTGTGAAAAACTGTCGATTTTCATTGAACTGCACTTCAAAAGGTGATAGATTCAAAACCTGATTATCACTTTGCACTTGCCCAAAGTCGGGTACAAGTGTCATATCAAGCGTAAAACTTTCGTTTATTCCATATTTAATATCCATACCACCGTTAAAAGAATAGCTGTTATTGCTTTTTCCTGCTTGGTTGTAAGGATAGTTTTCTAAATACGCAGACACATAAGGAGTAATTGATAAACGTAAAGGAGATTTAATATTTTCTATTCCTGTTACATCTCCAAATTGATTTACCAATCCACTCACTTGAGGTTTTACTTCATTCCAAAACGATTCTTCTCTGGTTCTTCTTATTTTACGAATAAAATTTATGCCCCAGTTTTGTTTGTCTGTTTTTGGAAAACGAAGTGCAGAGTAGGGTATTCTGAATTCAGCAATCCAACCTTGTTCATTTATTTTGGTTTGACTATACCATACTGCATCCCAATAAAAGTCCTGGTTGCCTCCTGATGAATAGCGAGCATCGATCTGCACTCCTGCAGCAGATACAAAAAATCCATATCCGTTTTGATCATCGTTGTAGGTATCTATAATTAATCCAAACAAGTCAGCATTTGCTTCATTATCACGAGTGGTTAATTCTCTTAGAATACTGTCAGGTTTTTCGTCATACATCATTGCTCCAATATATATGGCAGCATCATCGTAAACAATTCGAACTTCTGTTCTTTTTGCTGAATTAATTCCAGGGTTTGGAGATATTTGGATAAAGTCGCTTGCAGGCTCTGCGCTTTTCCATATTTCTTCATTCAAAATACCATCAATTTTTGGAGAACTACCTACACGATGTGCACTAACGCTTTTTGGTCCAATGGCAAAAGCATTTAAGGAGAATATTAGAAATAATATAGAGAGTGTGTTTCTCAAATTTTGTTACTTTATGGAGCAAAAATACTTATTCATTTCAACAAAGTAGCAAACAATACACTAATGGCAAAATTTATCGGTTGAGTGGAAAAGAACGGATTTCATGAATAATTAGTATTTTTGCAATCTTCAACAATGAAAAAAGTAGCATTCCATACACTAGGCTGTAAGCTTAATTTTTCTGAAACCAGTACCATCGCGCGCTTGTTTCAGGACAATGGCTATCAAAAGGTTGATTTTACTCAGCCGAGTGATGTGTATGTTATTAATACCTGCTCTGTTACTGCAAATGCAGATAAAGAATGTAAATCGATTGTAAAATCAGCATTAGCCGTTTCGCCCGATGCATATGTTGTTATTGTTGGCTGTTATGCTCAATTAAAGCCCGAAGAGATTGCAAATATTGATGGTGTGGACTTAGTATTGGGTGCTTCGGAAAAATTCAAGTTGTTGAATTACTTGAGCGATTTGACTAAAAAGTCGAAAGCTGAAGTATTTAGTTGTGAAATTGAAGAAGCTGATTTTTTTGTTGATTCTTATTCGTTTGGAGATAGAACCCGTGTGTTTTTAAAAGTTCAGGATGGCTGTGATTATAGTTGTACATTTTGTACGATACCATTGGCACGTGGTGCAAGTAGGAGTGATACCTTAGTTAATGCCGTTAAAAATGCCACAGATATTGCAAAGCAGGATGTAAAAGAGATTGTGCTTACTGGTGTGAATTTGGGTGATTTTGGAAATAACCCAAGTAAAGAAGGAAATAAGAAGCAAGAAACATTCTATGATTTAGTTCAGGAGTTGGATAAAGTAGAAGGAATAGAGCGATTCCGAATATCATCTATTGAGCCTAATTTATTGAAAGATGAAACAATAGCATTTGTTTCAACTTCTAAGCGATTTGTCCCTCATTTCCATATTCCACTTCAATCGGGTAGCAATAAGATTTTAAAAGCAATGCGCAGACGTTATTTGCGTGAATTGTATAGCGATAGGGTTGCAAAAATTAAAGCATTGATGCCTCATTGCTGCATTGGTGTGGATGTGATTGTTGGTTTTCCTGGCGAAACAGATGAAGATTTTTTAGAAACATATAACTTCTTAAACGAATTAGA
>JBIIOB010000452.1:0-2585 GCA_044337125.1 Bacteroidia bacterium | reverse complement strand
CTCAAGGTGATAGCTTTTATTTGGCTGCTTGCGATAGCACAGGACATGGTGTTCCAGGTGCATTCATGAGTTTGTTGAACACGGGTTTTTTAAGTGAAGCGATAAAGGAAAAAAAGATTGTGGCTCCAAATGAAATTTTTAATTATGTTCGAAAGCGATTGATTGAAAGTATCTCAAATGAGCACCAACAAGATGGAATGGATGCTACCCTTATAAAAATTCATAAGAATAATTTGCAATATGCTTCAGCCAATAACAAAGCAATTGTTATTCGAAAAAATGAATTGATAGAATTATCATGCGATAAAATGCCTATTGGCAAATCTCCGAAGGAAGGTCAATTCTTTTCTTCTTTTTCATTTGATTTATTGAAAGGAGATTGCATCTATTTGTTTACAGATGGTTTTGCGGATCAATTTGGTGGTGCAAATGGAAAGAAATTTAAGTACAAACAACTGTATTCAATGTTGATTGCTAATAGTGCAGAGCCAATGCGCCATCAAAAAGAAATTTTGGGGAATGCATTTGAAGCATGGAAAGGAAATTTGGAGCAGGTGGATGATGTACTTTTAATTGGAATTAGAATATAGGGGTATGTTGTTTTTTTGTTAAATTTGTTTTATTAAACATAAAACAACCCCATGAAAAAAATTTTTACTTTAGGATTAAGTCTTTTTTCTTTAGCTGCAGCTGCACAAACACAAATTACAAATGGTGGATTTGAAACCTGGGACAATGCGACAGGAACAAATGCAGAACCCACAAGTTTTAATTCCAACAAAACAGGTTCATCAACTGCGCAAATAGGTCCACAAACATGTTTTAGAGATGCATCCGTTGTTCATAGTGGATCATATTCTGTTCGTGTTGAAAGCGTTCAGGTTCCGATTATTGGTACAATCGTAAATGGAAATGTTACAACAGGTGTTGTAAATGCTCCAACAACAAATAAAGTAGATGGTTATATTGCAACTGTTAATTACAGTAATTCATCTGATATTAGACGTATGCCATTTACTGCTCGTCCCGACAGTTTGGTTGGTTGGTACCGTTATACACAAGGTGGAGCTGCTGAAAGAGGTAAAGTAGTTGCCTATTTACACGTTGGAAATTATTATGATCCAGAAGCAGCAACCACTTATCATCCCGATTCTTCTGCAAATAAAATTGCATCTGCTTTATTCTTAACACCAGTTTCGAATGTTGCTACTTGGACTCGTTTTGCGATTCCTTTCACATATGTTGATGGACGTACTCCAACTCATATTATGATTAATATAACTTCATCTAACGACCAATTAACCAATGTTGCAGGTAGTAAATTGTGGGTGGATGATTTAGCTGTTGCATCAACATTAACAGGTATAAACAACACAACTGTTTCATCACAAGCAGCAAAAGTTTATTGTTACGAAAAAACAGTATATGTAGATTTTGCGGTTCGTTCAGAAGAAATGTCTACCATTTCAATTTATGATGTAACAGGTAAATTAGTTGTTACTCAAAAAATTTCAAACAACAAATTAAATTCAATCAATGTATTTGGTTTAAATTCAGGAATGTATTTATATCAAGTTACAGGAACAAGCTTCCAAAAAGCTGGAAAGTTTTTTGTTGAATAATATCCAATTCATCACTAAGCCCTGACTTTTATTAGTCAGGGCTTTTATTTTTTAGCTATGTTTTTAAGGCACTCCACTTTAATAGTTGTATTTCTAGTTGTATTATTGAATCAAGGATTTTCTCAGCAAACCGGTGTGTTAAAAGGGAAAGTGAAAGATGCAAGTTCGAAAGAACTACTGCCTGGTGCTACCTTTCAATTGGTAAATAATCTGGCGAAAGGAACGGTTACTGATATTGATGGTAATTATTCAATGGTTTTGGATACGGGCTATCACCAGCTGGTATCTAATTACATTGGTTATACTCCTGATACATTTAAAATCTATATCCAAGCGAATCTCATCACCGAAAAAAATATTAATTTAAAAGTTGTTGGAAAATTTTTAGAAACGATTGTTGTATCTTCTGGAAAGTTTGATCAAAAGTTAGAGGAGATGACCGTATCGATGGAAGTAATCAAACCGAACTTAATCAATAATAAAAATACAACAAGTGTTGAAACTGCTTTGGAACAAGTTCCGGGTTTAACCATTATTGATAATGATCCTCAAATTAGAGGTGGTAGTGGATTTACATTTGGGGTAGGAAGTAGGGTAGCAATTGTGGTTGATGGTATTCCATTGTTGAGTGGCGATGCGGGTCGACCAGAATGGAGTTATATTCCAGTAGAAAATATCGAACAAATAGAAGTAATCAAAGGTGCTTCCTCCGTTTTGTATGGTTCATCAGCATTAAGTGGTGTCATCAATGTTCGTTCTGCTTATCCAAGAAGTAAACCTAAAACAGTTATTAATTATTCTGTAGGAAATTATAGTTTGCCGCCTGCTCCTGCCGAAAATTGGTACAATAAGTCATTACCTGGTTTTACAAATTTGAATTTTTTACATTCTCGTATTGTAAAAAACAATTTGGATGTGGTGATAGGAGCAAACATAAATGTGGATCAAGGATATATTGGACCA
>JBIIOB010000453.1:0-2585 GCA_044337125.1 Bacteroidia bacterium | reverse complement strand
CATTTTGCCATTCTTTAATCATGTCTTCAACCAAGGCAACTGGATCTTGTTTATCAGCTGACATAATCACAGCAATATCTCCACTACAATGACGAGCACCTGCTATAATTGCTGAAACCTGACCAAAGTTTCTAGAAAATGAAATGTATTTAACATTTGATTGTTCCTTTCTTAAATTTTTTATTTCATCAATTGACTGATCGAATGAACAATCATTTACAAAAACCACCTCAAAATCAAAATCAACTAATTTTTGCTGAAATAAGTAATATATATCATCAAACGTAGGTTTTATACTACCTTGATTACCATACACTGGAATTATAAATGAAACGATTGGCTTATCCATAAATAGTTAACTAATTAGGGTATGGAAGATAGTAATTTTTTATTAATAAAATAGATTCTCTCCCCATTCACATTACTAACAACCTCTTTTTCAGTTAATTCCATAATCGAATCGGGAATAAAAACTCCCTTTTGAGCAACAATAAAATCAACTTGAAACTCACGAATAAAAGCAACTTGATAAACTGCTATTCGAGCTGAATCAAAAATATTACCTCCACCTTTTTTTGCCCAATTATTGTAAAATTCAATATTCGAAAATCTGTCATATGCAAATTGATAAATTCCTAGTGGATCTGGAGAATGTGGAACAGCATTTTCAGGATTAATGGTAAATAGATGCAAATCATTGGTGAAAAAAGCAAATGGAAAACCTTCAAATTGATCTGTTGATTGGATTTGATAAATACTATTATAATATTCTTTACTCATAAATCTTACCCCAATCCAATCACCTTCTTTTTTACGTTTCAAATATTCATCCTGAATTGTAACTAAAAAGTTTTTATCGTAACGTTCAAAAACCTCAAATTTCTTGGAATCAGATTTATTAATTACAAATGAAATAGTTATAACTGAAATAAATAATAACAAGATGATTCTAACTCTATTGTTTACGAAATTCCCTTCTAACAAACGTATTACTACAATTAAAAATATAAAAGAAACAATAGAAACAAAAGTCATATCAAAAATCTGTTGAGCATCAAGCATGAAATTTAAAACACCAGAAAAAGCAAGTGAGGACAAAACTAAATAGATTAGAAAAACTGCAATAGCATTATTAAAATAGGGTTTTAGTAGCTTTAAATACAACAAAAACGAAAAGATTGGGAGCAGGTATACAATAGCCTTTTTACTAAAAAATAGCCATGACATTGAAATAATAAGCTTCATTTTCAGAAATAATTGTCCTGAAGAATAATATCCAATTAATTCACTAATTTTTTGATCATATTGACCTACAAAATCAGGATGATGATTAATTTTTTTTAGAATTACTATTCCAACTATTGGAACTATTAAACTAATCAATACGAACCATTTCTTTTTTTCTCCAAAAAAGCGAGAATAAAAAAGCAAATAAAATAAGATGATTGCTAGTTGTATTGGTAAAAATGCAAAATTAATAACAGCTAAAAACGAAAAAACAGCAAACATCCAATCCCAATTTTTACGTTGAAAAAAAATATACGCTACAAATACAAGCCAAAAAACAGCCATGTATTTAAACCCTCCATACAATAAACCTGTTGTACCAAATTCAATCCCGTTATCAAATGAAATGTAAAGTATTCCGGAAAAAACCAATAACAATCCTAAAAAATTTAAAAAATACAATTTTTCCTTAGATTTAATTAAAGATAATACTCCAAGAAATGTAATGGCAATGAAAATAGGATATGTAATAAAATACATTGTTTGAATGGAAGGTGCATTGCTAACTTTAATAAATAGCAAATTTAGCCAATGTTCCATGTAATGATAGGGTCTTAAATCTATTCCACCAACATAACTATACCAATCAATGGAAGCACTTTCAATATGCTTTTGATTAATGAAATTAGAAAGCAATGAATAAAATATTTCATCTTTAGTGGCATTAAAATAGGGCCATGCTAAACTATTAATTCTTAAATAACAATTTACCACAAACAAAATAGAGAATGATACAAACACAGATAAATAAACCAATCGCTTATTACCAAAATCAATAGCTTGAGTAACATTTAAACTGTTTTTTGTTTGCTTTTTTCGCACATACATCCAATAAATTATAAGGAGCAAAAAGATACCATTAACCGTCCCAAAAAATCTACTATAAAACAAGGAGAATAAAACAATAATGGAGAAAAAGCCAAGTAAAACAGAACTAAAAATGAATTCGAAAAAAGTTAAGTCATTATATTTCAAAAACATCAACAGTAGTTTCCCTATGTAAAATGATAGCAAAAGAAAAACGATAAAAAATAAATAAGCACTTATAAGGAATTCAATCATATTTATAAATTTGCTAATTGTTCGTCATTTTTTTTAAATGTATACTATCACACTCTTGATAATACTCCGATACATTTATACCTGAACTGTGTGGTAAATATTCAATTGGATTTTGATCATTGTAAATCAATGCAGCAACTCCAGATTCCACAACCGAATTTACATAATCAGCATATTCCTTGATATATAATGAAAAACAAGGTATATTATAACGAAAGGCATCATACAAAGTTGTT
>JBIIOB010000451.1:0-2588 GCA_044337125.1 Bacteroidia bacterium | reverse complement strand
CGTTTCAAGGATAGTTCTATCTTCTGCAATACTACTGTAAGTTCTAAACTTGTCCCAAATCTTGATTTACTTTCTTTTATTTGTGCTACAAACTCAAAACAAGTAATAATGGATGTCTGCAACTCATGGTATTTTTCTTCTGATGCTTTTCTTGAAATTAAATTGCTTTCTAATGCCAATATATAATTATCTATTTTTTCGTGTAACTCCATAAAAGGAGAATCCATATCAAGAACTGCATCAAAGTTTTTAACAATATTCCAATCAATACTTAAAGATGAAATAATTTGTGAAAGAATGTAAATATCGTTTAACAACTCATCTACCACCTTATTATCAGTGGCCAATTCTGAAGGGTTTTTTACATCCAAAATTGCCAATAAATCAATGATATATTCATTCGGAATTTGATTGAGCCATTTGTAATCATCTTTTTTGTAAAAAATAATATTGATAACTCCTCGTAAGGTGGATGCATCCGATTCGAGTGGAAGAATTTTCCTAAATAATCGTTTTCGAATTTCCGAAATCAGACTTCTTCTTGAAATTAAATTGACCTGGGTAAATAATTCTGATTGCTTGGTATTAACCAGTAATTCAATCATTGAAGCTTTAAAGCCCCTACTTAGTTGGCTATCTACTGATAAAATTTGCTTAAGCTGGGTCAGTTGATGGTATGCAGTGGAGGGATCACGCAAGGAAATTGGACGAATACAATCAATTAACTTAACAAACAAACTTAGTTTATCTGAATTCGATGAATCTGCAATCTGATAAACAATTTCTTTCATAGTTGATTTATTTCAGCTCTTCGTATTCCACATATTCTCCCTCATTATCAGCCATTTTTCGTCTGGCTGCTTCAGCTGAGTGTACGTTTTTGCTTTCAGCATTCATTGCTGAAGAAGGTGGATTGGTGGATGCTTTTTTTGCACGATAAACATTTACACTGTGCAAAATACGCCACAATATCCAAATAACAAGTATGGTATAAAAAACATCTCTCATGTACAAGTCAAAGGTAATAGTTTTAATACATTTGTGATTCTAAATAACAATTAAATTATGCTAAAAAAAATAGCGCTTTTTATTTGCTGCGCCTATATCTTCTCTTGTGCTCCTAGTCGTTTTATCAAGCCTCTTGAGAAGAAACAGCATGCGGCTAACTTGGCATTAGGCGGACCACTTATTAAATTTGGAACCGCTACCATTCCCATTCCTTTTATTACGGCTACATATGGTTATGGATTCGACAGCACATTAACAGGCTTTGCATCTATTAATGTTACCTCTGCATTGTATGGAAATTTGCAACTTGAGTTAGGCGCCACCAAACAGTTACTAAAACAAAAAGGGTATTTCCCTGCTTTTTCATTCAATCCTGTTATCAATTTCATTTACCACGATTCGAAATCCTACAAATTTTATCCTCAACTTGATATCAATGCATTCTGGGAATATGGTAAACGTAAAAACTTTGTATATCTAGGCATCGATAACTGGTTTGAACTATCACAAAAAAAAGCATACGACTTAAAGCAACAAAACCATTGGTTTGTATCCCCTATGATTGGACATTCCTTTGTAGGAAAAAAATGGAATTTTAACATCGAAGCAAAAGTAATTGCACCAAACTTATCGAATGAAAAGCTGGTCGTAGACTACCAAACACCTTTTCGTAATAAAGGGGCATTCGGTATTTATTTAGGTTATACTCGTAAATTTTAAAACAATGAAAAAATATTTCTTCCTTTTAATAGTATTAGTTGGCTTAAGTAGTTGCTTAAGATTAGATGACAATCTTTACAATGCAAGTAAGCTAACTGAATACAAACTAGATAACTATGCAGGTGAAGTTGATTTTACGTTGGATTATAGTTACCATATTCCAGATAGCTTGGTACATGTTTTTACTTTATCCTCACAAGGTTCGGAGGAATCGAGTGCTACCACCATTTATGCCATATATATTGGTGATATTGCCCAGATTGCTACAGATACAGTAATAATGTATTGTCATGGGAATAAAGATCATATGGATTTTTATTGGCAACGTGCAAAATTATTGGCCAACACAAAAAGTAAAAATCGTTTTGGGGTATTGATGATTGATTATCGTGGATATGGCATGAGCGAGGGCAAACCAACCGAAAATGGCCTATACGCTGATACGGATGCAGCATTCAAATGGTTAAAATCGAAAGGATTAACAAGTAATCGCTTGGTGATATATGGCTTTAGCATGGGTTCGGCACCAGCAACAAAGCTTTCTGCAAACAACTATACACTTAAACCATCCAAATTAATGCTTGAAGCTCCATTTGCTTCTGCGGAGGTGATGGTACAAGACGGCTCAGGTTTAGCTTTACCAGGAACAACTGTAACCGATTTGCATATTAACAATGGGGAGGAGATTAAAGGTGTTCAACAACCTTTCTTTTGGATACATGGTGAAGCAGATGATTTTTTAAATATTGATACACATGGTGCAGTGGTTTACAACAATTACCAAGGCACATACAAGGAAGCACATCGGATTCCGAATGCTGGACATAGCACTATACCTACAACCATGGGATTTCAGTCAT
>JBIIOB010000059.1:0-8769 GCA_044337125.1 Bacteroidia bacterium | reverse complement strand
TGAGCTTACTGTTTGGGTTCCTTGATTTGTTAAGGTGAAAGTATTCGATAAGTTTGAACTCATCCAATCACCAGTGGAGAATGTTCCATCACCATTTGAATCATAAAGTGCATACAAATAATAGCTACCAGGGTGCATCGATTTGAATGTGAACGAATAGTCGCTCGCATCCAAGAATACATATCGTGATCTATATTTCAATTGAGAGGCATTATATGTAAATCCGCTAAAAAGAGGCTGCGTGGTAATCATCAAAAAAACTTTTTTGCTTGGATTGGGTGTATATCCAACTCCATAGTTTATGTTCACTGTTGTCTGCCCAAGATAAGGTTGTGAAGCAGTGCTATATGGATCAGTAGCTAAATCTGCCAAAGAGTAATAAACAGCTTCAGGTCGAGATGAAAATGTACTTGAAAAATCTCTTACCATTTGTTTTTGTGGGAAACCAAAATTTGTAATTGCAGGTTGAGCAGAGGTGCTATCTTGCATTTTTGCTTTCCATAAAAAGTGTGTTTGTGCAGTTGGCAAAGTATTGTATACATTGGTATAAGTATGCATAATTAAACTATCATCCTTAAATAAAACATCCACATACACTCTGTTTCTTCCTGCTTTAAAATCCGAAAAACGATAAAAATAGTTATTCGTTGTTTCAGATACACTGTCGATTACAGCATATGAAATACGCTGATTACCCGCAAAACCTCCACCATTTCTAAAAGCCATTTTATAAGCATTGTTGTGCTTTACAATAAAAAAGCTCATCAAAATATCATTTATTGAATCCAATTCGTTTTTAGCTGAAACCTGCGCTGCAGAAATTGGCCTAAAATCAACTATCCATTCAGGGAAACTGCCTAAAGCTGTAGCAGAAACAACAGGACCATTCCATATTTTTGGTAAACGGTTTAAAATAGTGTATCCCATAACTGTACTATTGGAATTAATTGGACCAATATCCGTAGAGCCTGGATTGGTATCATCAGCATCAGCTGAATCCCTTTTACAAGAAGGAGATATTAAGGTAAGGCATAATAATGATAATAAAATGTAGTTTTTCATGATAGTAGTAGTAGATAGTTTTTCTGGATTAAAGATAAATATAATAATACTTTTTATAGCGTATTTCTTTTGCTAAATTTGGAGGAATACAATCAATTAAGTTATGACAACAATCACCACCCTCGAACAATACCATTTGGAATACAAAAAAAGTATTGAAAATCCTGAACAATTTTGGGCTGATAAAGCAGAACAATTTACATGGAGTAAAAAATGGGATACGGTTTTAAACTGGAATTTTTCCGAGCCTAAAATTGAATGGTTTGTTGGTGGAAAATTAAATATTACTGAAAATTGTTTGGATAGACATTTAGCCACTCGTGCAAATCAAGTTGCGTATTATTGGGAACCCAATAATCCAAAACAACAAGCTGTTACCTTAACTTATAAGCAATTGCATGAGCAGGTGTGCAAGTTTGCAAATGTGCTTAAAAATAATGGAGCTAAAAAAGGAGATAGAATTTGCATTTATATGCCCATGGTTGCTGAATTAGCAATTGCAGTGTTGGCCTGTGCAAGGATAGGTGCTGTTCATTCAGTTGTGTTTGGTGGCTTTTCTGCATCTGCATTATCGGGGCGTATTCAAGATAGTGATTGTAAAATTGTGGTTTGTACCGATGGTGCTTACCGTGGTGCAAAGGATATTCCTATGAAAGATACTGTTGATGATGCATTAGAGGTATGTCCATCTGTTGAAAAAGTGATTGTATTGGAACATACACAATCCAATATACGTGTGGTGGAGGGAAGAGATGTAATGTGGAAAGATGAAATGGAAAAGGTAACTTCTGATTGTCCTGCCGAACCGATGGATGCCGAGGATATGTTGTTTATTCTTTATACTTCTGGATCAACTGGAAAACCGAAAGGTGTAGTGCATACTTGCGGTGGCTATATGGTATACACTCATTATACATTCGAAAATGTTTTTCAATACAAAGAAAATGATGTGTATTGGTGTACAGCAGATATTGGATGGATTACTGGACATTCCTACATAGTATATGCACCATTATTAGCTGGTGCAACATCTGTTATGTTTGAAGGCGTGCCCAATTATCCTGATGCAGGGCGCTTTTGGCAGGTAATAGATAAATATAAAGTTAATATATTTTATACTGCTCCAACCGCTATTCGTGCTTTGGAAGCTGCTGGTTTGGATTTTGTGAAGCCATATAAACTAGATTCTTTGCGCGTGTTAGGTAGTGTTGGAGAGCCTATCAATGAAGAAGCATGGAACTGGTACAATGTAAATATTGGCAAAGGAAAATGCCCGATTGTAGATACATGGTGGCAAACCGAAACAGGAGGTATGTTAATCTCTCCGATAGCAGGAGTTACGAAAACAAAACCAGGTTTTGCAACTTTGCCATTGCCAGGCGTACAACCTGTTTTGGTGGATGATAAAGGAAATGAGATTTTAGGAAATGGAGTGGAAGGGAATTTATGTATTAAATTTCCTTGGCCATCTATAATTAGAACTACTTATGGTGATCACGAGCGTTGCAAAGTAAATTATTTCGCAACTTACCCTAATTTATATTTTACAGGCGATGGTTGTAAACGTGATGAGGATGGATACTACCGTATTACGGGACGTGTAGACGATGTGATGAATGTAAGCGGACATCGAATAGGAACTGCTGAAGTGGAAAGTGCCATTAATATGCATGCTGATATTGTAGAGAGTGCAGTTGTTGGCTATCCTCACGATATCAAAGGGCAAGGGATTTATGCATATGTTATTTGCACAAATCATAATAAGGACGAGGATGCTTTGCGGAAAGAAATCTTAGCTGAGGTAACCAAAGTTATTGGACCAATTGCGAAGCCCGATAAAATTCAAATTGTGAGTGGTTTGCCCAAAACAAGAAGTGGGAAAATTATGCGAAGGATTTTAAGAAAAGTAGCGGAAGGCGATGTAAGTAATTTAGGCGATACATCTACTTTGCTCGATCCCGCTGTGGTCGAGGAAATTATAGCAGGAGCGCTTTGAAATTTCTGATTTCCGAAATTTTGTTAAAACTTTTATAGTTCCTGAATTTACGCTATCTTCGTAGGGCAAAAAAACACCTGTGTCAGATAGTATTGTAATCATACCAACCTATAACGAAAAGGAAAATGTTGAGCGAATGATTCGCAAAGTATTTTCATTGCCTTTTGCATTCCACTTATTAATAATCGATGATGGTTCGCCTGATGGAACAGCCACAATAGTAAAATCATTGATGCAAGAATTTCAAGGCAGATTATTTATTGAAGAACGTAAAGGGAAATTAGGATTAGGAACTGCTTACATACATGGTTTTAAATGGGCACTTGCTCGCGATTATGAATATGTATTTGAAATGGATTGCGATTTTTCACATAACCCAGATGACTTGATTCGTTTGCGTGAAGCATGTGTTAATGGTGGCGATGTAGCAATAGGTTCTCGTTATACAAAAGGAGGCAAGGTTATCAATTGGCCTGTTGGTCGAGTTTTGATGTCTTATTTCGCATCTATATACGTTCGTATTATTTTGTGGGTACCATTTAAGGATACCACTGCAGGATTTAAGTGTTATCGTAAAAAAGTTTTAGCTCGTATTGATTTTGATAGCATAAAATTTATTGGTTATGCTTTTCAAATTGAAATGAAATACATTGCCTATAAATTAGGATTTAAAGTAGTAGAAGTTCCAATTATTTTTACCGACCGCACAGAAGGAGTTTCTAAAATGAACAAAGGAATTTTCAAAGAAGCCATCCTAGGAGTTTTGAAAATGCGTTTCATGAAAATAAAGTAGTATCACTTGAATGAGGTTTTTTCTTTTTCTTCTCTGTATTTTTCTATCAATCTCCGTTTCTGCGCAACAAATTAATGTTGCGAAACTAAAAACACATGTTAACTATCTTTCCAATAAAAAATTAAAAGGCAGATTAACTGGTTCACAGCAGGAATTGACTGCTGCAAATTACATTGCAAAAAATTTAAAAAGCTTCGGACTTATTCCTAAGGGTAATATTTCAAGCTATTATTATTCTTATAAATTCAAACAAGCTCGATTTGTTGGTGATACCCTTGGAGGGAAGTTAGTTTCAGGAATTAATGTGGTTGCCTATTTGGATAATCATTGCGATAGCACCATTATTCTTTCGGCTCATTACGACCATCTTGGCTTAACTGATGATCAAACTGCTTATTATCCAGGAGCAAATGACAATGCATCTGGTGTGGCAGCATTAATTGAATTAGCAAGGTATTTTTCGTTTAATAAACGAAAAGAAAAATTTAATATTCTGTTTGTTTGTTTTTCGGGACACGAACAAGGGTTTGTTGGCTCAAAAAGCTTTTGTGAAAAACCTACTATCGATTTTTCTTATGTAAAGTTTCATTTCAATTTAGATAAATTAGGTTCATTGGATAATTCAACTAATAATTTGTTTGTTGAAGGACTAGAAAAGATTTCAGGAGCTGAAAGTGTATTAATTGATGCAAGTTTTAAAAAGAAAGATTTGCCAATTGCACCCTCGGATGCAAGTGTTTTTAAAAATTTAACTTTTCCTACAATTCAAATTTCTACTGGAAATAGCCAAGAAGAAAATCCTTTAAAAGATGAGGTTAAAAAGCTTAACTTTGAGGGAGAAAAAAGAGTGATTATATTCATCACTAAACTAATTGAAAAACAGGACGAAATTTCCTGTTGTACCTGTCAAAAAAAATAAGAATGAAAACAATTATCAAAAATGCCTTTGTTGTAAATGAAGGTAAAGTTGTAAAGTCAAATATATTGATTGTCGATAATTTTATTGCAGAAATAACACAACTTGATATCACCGAAAATGCAGATAAAGTGATTGATGCTGCTGGACAGTATTTGTTTCCTGGTTGTATCGATGATCAAGTACATTTTCGTGAACCAGGATTAACACATAAAGGTGAAATATATACAGAAGCAAAAGCTGCAGTAGCAGGCGGTGTTACATCCTATATGGAAATGCCAAATACAGTTCCTAATGTTTTTACACATCAATTACTAGAAGATAAATACAAAAGAGCATCGGAAGTATCTTTAGCAAACTATTCTTTTTTTATGGGTGCTTCCAATGATAACTTAGAGGAGGTTTTAAAAACGAATCCACAAAATGTATGTGGAATAAAAGTATTTATGGGTTCTTCTACTGGTAATATGTTAGTGGATAAACGCGAAACATTAGAAGGTTTATTTTCAAAATGTAACATGTTAATTGCGACACATTGCGAAGATGAGCATACCATAAAACATAATATGGAAGTGTATCGTGAGAAATATGGTGAAGATGTTCCAATGGCTTGTCATCCTGAAATCAGAAGCGAAGAGGCATGTTATAAATCATCATCGCTTGCTGTAGAATTAGCAAAAAAATACAATACCCGATTACATATCCTTCACATATCTACTGCAAAAGAATTAGAGTTGTTTGATAATACAAAACCTCTAAAGGAAAAACGAATCACAGCTGAAGCATGTATTCATCATTTATGGTTTAGTGATGAGGATTATAAAACAAAAGGTGCATTCATTAAATGGAATCCAGCTGTAAAAAAAGCAAGCGATCGAGATGCAATTATGGCTGGAGTTTTAAATAATAAGATTGATGTAATTGCAACCGATCATGCACCTCATACTATTGAAGAAAAGAACCAATCTTATTTTAAAGCTCCTTCAGGTGGACCATTGGTTCAACATTCTTTAAATGCATTATTGGAATTCCATAAACAAGGAAAAATGTCCTTGGAGCAAATAGCTGAAAAATCAGCTCATGCTGTGGCCGATTGTTTTCAAATTGAAAAGCGTGGTTATATCCGAAAAGGCTATTTTGCCGATTTGGTTTTGGTAGATTTGAATCAATCGTATACTGTTGACAAGTCGAACATACTTTATAAGTGTGGTTGGAGTCCTTTCGAAGGTTTTACTTTTCATTCAAAAATTACACATACTTTTGTAAGCGGACATTTGGTGTTCGAAAATGGAAAATTTGATGAGTCTGTAAAAGGACAACGTCTTACATTTGAACGATAATCAAAAATTTAAAAAGAGCTATTGTGTTATACTGGATTTTAAAACCACTTCAAAATATATTTCTTAGAGTATTTTACAAGATTGAGTATAAAGGAATTGAAAATGTTCCTCGTAATCAACCTGTTGTTATTGCAACCAACCATGTAAATGCTTTTATTGATCCATGTATTGTTGCAATGTTGCCAATGCAAAAAGTTCGCTTTTTTGCTAGAGGCGATGTTTTTAAAGGAAAGTTGGTTAAACGCATCCTAAATAATTTAAACATCAGTCCGATGTACCGTTTGCAGGAAGGATATGGTGAGATTAAAAAAAATGATAAAACATTTGAAGAGTGTCGTGAACTATTGGCAAACGACAAAGTTCTATTATTATATCCAGAAGCAATTTGTATTCTTGAACGAAGATTACGTCCACTAAAAAAAGGTCTGTCGCGAATTGTTTTTCAGTCGGCAGAAGCAATGGACTTTAAAAAAGATATTCTAATTGTTCCTGCTGGGGTAAATTATACAGCCGCTAATAAATTTAGAAGTAAAGTTTTTATTGAGTTTGGAAAACCTATCTCCTTAAAAGAATACGAAGCACGTTATAGAGAAGATAAAGTAAGGGCTATCAATGAATTTACAAAAGTATTGGAAGCAAAGATGACCGAACATTTGGTGATCATCAAAAATTCCGACAATGATAAATTAGTTGAAGTGGTGGAGGAAGTATTTCTTCTCGATTTCTTAAAACGTAAAAACGTAAATCCAAAAAGTTTAGAAGAACAATACAAAGGAAGTAAGGAATTGGCCGCTATTATTAATTATATAGACGAGCACAACTCTCCAATGCTAATTTCACTCAAAGAAAAGGCTTTGGATTATAATCGTAGAGTAAAAGCAAATGACTTGCGCGATCATCTGTTGCATGTAGATCATATTAATAAATTGAACATGCTTCGATTTATAATGGATGCGTTTTTATTGTGGCTAGGATTACCCATTTATGCATTTGGTATGCTTGTAAATTCAATACCTTATTTGTTGGCTAAGAATTTGGCCGACCAAAAAGTGAGACATGTAGAATTTTACGCATCCTTTTATGCAAACCTTGGGATGATTTTTTGGTTACTGTTTTATCCAATTCAACTTATTGGTGTTGGACTTTTGTTCAGAAGCTGGCCATTTTTAGGAGTATATGCCTTACTTGTTCCGCTTACTGGTTATTTTACATTGGTATATGCACCAATCCTTAAAAAAATTATGGGTCGTCTTCGTTTGTTACGCATGGTTCGAAAAGATCGTAAGATTATTGAAACATTGATAGGAGATAGAAACGAAGTAATGGCCGAAATAGAGGAAATGTTAGCTTATTATTCTGCCTCTAAAAAAGGGAAGTAGTTCTAATATTAAAAAACACATCAGTTTTTGTCGGAAAAAGCACGATTTTCATCGAAAAAATGCAAAAAAGAGTGCTTTTTTTGTGGTTTTTGGCAATAAAGCCGTATTTTCGCAACGCAATTTTAGCCCCAAAACAAAAAAAAGTTCAAGAGCCTTTGCAATGTTCTTAATTTTTATACCTTTGCGGGCTCTCAAAAAAATTGATAAAATGCAAGCAGGGAAAGATTTTGTTATTCAATTTGTTGGATTAGGTGTTGGAGAGCACGAGTATGAGTTCAATGTAACCGATAAGTTCTTTGAGAGCCTTGATTATTCTGAAATAAAACAAGGCAATATAATAGTGAAATTAGTATTGTTAAAGCAATCAACCATGATGGTATTGCAATTCAATATTAGTGGAACAGTAAACGTAAATTGTGATCGTTGTTTTGGTGAATTTGATTTGCCAATTAGCGGAGATTACAAATTAATTGTTAAAATGGGAGGTTATGAAGTGGGTGATGAAGATGATGATATCATTAGCATTGCAGCCAATGAACATGAACTAAACATAAGTCAATTTGTTTACGAATACATCATGCTTTCTTTACCATTAAAGCGCGTTCATCCAGATGATAAAGATGGAAACAGTACCTGTGATAAAGAAGTATTAGATAAATTAAACGATTACATTGTAGAAGAGGAAGAAGAGGATTCAAAAGATCCACGTTGGGACGGATTAAAAGACATAAAATTAAACTAGTAAATATTAACCATTAAATAAATAATAAAATGCCACATCCTAAGCGAAAATTATCGAGATCAAGAAGAGATAGCCGTAGAGGTCATGATAAAGCTACTGCTTCAACTTTAGCTATTTGCCCTACTACTGGTCAACCTCATTTATATCATAGAGCGCATTGGTTCGAAGGAAAACTTTACTACAAAGGAAAAGTAGTAATGGAAAAAGCTACTGCATAAGCAGTAGTATAGCCTTTTACGAATAATAGTAACCAATCCAATTTTATGAAGATAGGTATAGATATTATGGGCGGAGATTTTGCACCTGATGCAACAATATCAGGAGCAATATTAGCTTATAATCAATTACCAAAAGATGTTCGTTTAGTTTTAATTGGCGACAATGAACAAATTTTGGCAGGTCTTGCAAAACACAATGTGGATGCATCGTGTTTTGATAT
The DNA here is from genome assembly GCA_044337125.1 of Bacteroidia bacterium. Classification (GTDB taxonomy): domain Bacteria; phylum Bacteroidota; class Bacteroidia; order 2-12-FULL-35-15; family 2-12-FULL-35-15; genus 2-12-FULL-35-15. The sequence goes on along the minus strand of JBIIOB010000059.1, from coordinate 102 downwards.
TGTTCATGCTCCCGATGTTATCGGAATGGGTGAACATCCTACTAAAGCTTTTGCACAAAAACCCAATTCTAGTATTAGTTTTGGGTTTCATCTTTTAAAAGA
>JBIIOB010000450.1:0-2597 GCA_044337125.1 Bacteroidia bacterium | reverse complement strand
ATAGCGATAGCCGCAGAAATTTTGTTGATTTTTTTAATTAACATCGTTATTTTATTTTTTTAGTTAGTATTTATAAGTACAATTAAAAACCTGTATTGTTCAAAGTTAGCAATATCTATCTATTAACCTAAAAAATGCTGCTTTGTTTAAATTATAATTTTGTTAAATTAATATTATACGATATATTATTTTGATTTTATATATTATCTTGGAATTAAAATAAAGTTTATTTAGATTTAACAAACTATTTGTAATAATCTCTCTAAATGTCACAAATAATGTCAGAAACAAAACGTAAAATTAATTCTTCAATCGCTGAAGATAGTTTGTTAAAAGCATTTGAATTAATGTGTACAGCAAAAGCTTTGGCTGAGTTGTATGAAGAAAACAAAGAAGTGTGTGCAAAGTATGTACATGCTACATCTCGCGGTCACGAAGCTATTCAGCTTGCAGTGAGTATGCAATTGTTACCTCAGGATTTTTTATCTGCTTATTATCGCGATGATAGTATGTTGCTAGGAATTGGAATGACTCCTTATGAATTAATGTTACAAGTGCTTGCAAAACGTGACGATCCATTTAGTGGTGGAAGAACCTATTACTCGCATCCAAGTTTAAAACGTGATGACATGCCCAAAATTCCAATGCAGTCATCAGCAACAGGAATGCAAGCAATTCCAACTACTGGTGTTGCCATGGGTTTGCAATATTTAGAAAAACAAGGTTTATCAGCCGATTTCGGAAGTGATAAACCTATTGCTGTTTGTTCCTTAGGTGATGCTTGTATCACTGAAGGCGAAGTGGCAGAAGCGTTTCAGATGGCCGTTTTGAAAAAGATGCCGGTATTATATGTTGTTCAGGATAATGAATGGGATATTTCAGCTAATGCAAAAGAAATTCGTGCTCAAGATGCAACGGAATATGCAAAAGGATTTAAAGGCTTAGAAACCCGTACCATTGATGGTACTGATTTCGAAAAATCATACAATACAGTAAAAGAAGTTATCGCCATTATTCGTAAGGAGCGTAGGCCATTTTTGATTCATGCAAAAGTTCCTTTGTTAAATCACCATACATCAGGTGTTCGTAAAGAATGGTATCGTGATGATTTAGAGGAAGCACAACAACGTGATCCATTTCCAAAATTCAGAAATCAATTAATCATTTCGGGTTTTGATATTGCAGAGTTAGCGGAAATTGAAAAACAAGCAAAACAAAAAGTTGCTGATGATTATCAAAAAGCATTGGCTGCTGAAGATCCTCGTCCGGAAGATTTGTTTGATTATGATTTTATGCCAACTCCTGTTACAGAAGAGAAAGGACAACGTGAACCAGCTGGTAAAGAAAAAACGGTAATGGTTGATTCTGCTTTATTTGCTATTAGAGAATTAATGACCAAACATCCCGAATGTTTATTATACGGTCAAGATGTTGGAGGTAGATTGGGTGGCGTGTTTCGTGAAGCTGCAACATTAGCACAAACATTTGGTGATCACCGTGTATTTAATACTCCTATCCAAGAAGCATTTATAATTGGAAGTACAGTAGGAATGAGTGCTGTAGGTTGCAAGCCAATTGTTGAAGTTCAGTTTGCCGATTATATTTGGCCAGGCTTAAATCAGTTGTTTACAGAAGTGAGTCGCTCTTGTTATTTATCAAATGGGAAGTGGCCTGTTAGCATGATTTTGCGTGTACCTATTGGTGCATACGGTAGTGGTGGGCCTTACCACTCATCAAGTGTAGAGAGTGTGCTTGCAAATATTCGAGGAATAAAAATTTGTTACCCTTCTACTGGTGCCGATTTAAAAGGCTTGATGAAAGCAGCCTATTATGATCCAAATCCTGTAGTGATGCTTGAACATAAAGGATTGTATTGGAGCAAGATTAAAGGTACAGAAGATGCAAAAACAATTGAACCTGACGAAGATTATATAATTCCTTTAGGAAAAGCACGTATGGTTCAAGAAGCTGAAGCTTCTAAAGATAAAAGTTCATTGACCATTATTACTTATGGAATGGGAGTATATTGGGCAAAAAATGCCGCGAAAGAATTTGCTGGTCAGGTGGAGATAGTTGATTTAAGAACCATCAATCCATTGGATGAAGCAACCGTATTTGCTTCTGTTCGCAAGCACGGTAAATGCATTGTACTTACCGAAGAGCCATACAATAATGGATTTGCACAAGCATTAGCAGGTCGGATTTCTAAATATTGTTTTGAATCATTGGATGCACCAGTAGAGGTGATTGGTTCTGAAAATTTACCTGCAATCCCTTTGAACTCAACATTAGAAACAACCATGTTGCCAAATGCAAGTAAGGTTGCAAAAGCAATTGGCGAATTATTGAATTATTAATTTTACAAACTAAGATATGTTATCCAACAACGATATATTAAAAAAATTAAGAGTGGCGCTTGAGTTAAAAGATGAGGATGTCATCAAAATATTAAAATTAGTAGATTTTGATATTACCAAAAGCGAAGTAAATGCATTGTATCGAACACCAGATCATCGTAATTACAAAGAGTGTGGTGATCAGTTGTTGCGAAACTTTTTAAATGGTTTGATTATATTTAAACGAGGTCCAATGCCTCC
>JBIIOB010000449.1:0-2598 GCA_044337125.1 Bacteroidia bacterium | reverse complement strand
ACAACAATAGTATTTTCATTTAAGCATTGTGAAAAGACAACTTCTGAATGCTTAAACTCTCCATTAAAATCAGTTTGCTTTAATCGGTAATAGTAGTTGTAGTTACTAATATTGTCATCAACAAAACTATAATTAATTATACTTTCACTATTCCCAGCTCCATCTATAACACCAGCAACTTCCCATGACTCCAAATCCAAACTTTTTTCAATAGTGAAATAATCATTATTAATTTCAGATGCTGTAGTCCAATTAACAAAAGTTTTTCCATTCAAACATTTTACATTAAACTCAATTAATTCTATTGGCAAGGGCAAATTACAATTTGTCGCCAATCCCCTTAACCCTTCAATATAGTAGGTTCCAGAAGCACCACCATTTCCATCTATATATAAATAATACCTTTGACCAACTGACAATCCCGTCAAATCAAACTCAGCATTTGCAGTTATACCATTAAAATAGGGTGTTGATGATCCTCCACCATTTGCAGGCAAATAATCGTTATTATTTATAGTTGCTTCTGGACATCCTCCACTTGGAATAATTGTTGGCTGAACACAAGCACTTGGTGCTTGAACTACAATTGGCTGAAGATCACTTGAACCTGAACCTGAAATCGCTTTCATACCACTAATCGTAAGATAAGCAGTAGTGCTATTTGCAGTAAAGCTGAACCAACCACTATTGTTGTTAGCGCCATTATACCAACACGATCCATTAGGATTTGTACTCGTGAATATTGGATCACCATTCACAAACGAAATATTGGTAGCTACAACTACTCCTGTTAAATCAACGCATTGGCTAACAGCACAATTATCATAAGAAGATTGCCCCGAAACATCATTTACAAATATCTTAGGTCCAAATTTTAAGGTAACGGAATTAAATGCTATTTCGGAAGAATTGTTTTCCATAATTGCAAATCTCCATGTACCATTAGGATTAAAACCATTAAAAGTATTTAAAAATCCATCATTAGTTGCAAGTGCATAATAACCTATAGAGTATGGATAATATTGGCTTTGCACAGTGCTAGAATATTCATTTATCATTTCCAGAGAGGAATGGTCACGGAACTTTACTTTTGCCCATACAGGACTAGAAGTTGTTACCAATGAACCCGAACCAAAAAAATCAATTGAATTACCAGTGGGATCCGTCAATCTAAAATTATAGGAACTCAAATCTTTTGTACAACCCGAGCTACCCAAACTAACTTCAACTTCGTTGAGTACATATTGTCCGGATGCTGTTCCTAATGGAGTAGGCAATCCACTAACAGTTATATCACGAAAAAAAGTTGTAAAATTATTTCCTGAATCCCAACCATCACAGCTAGCTGCAGTAGTGTTTGAAAAAATAGGCAAGGTATTAAAATTCCAAACTGTGCCTGTAGTTGTTCCACACACATTAACTGCATCGATTCTCCAATAATATGTTGCACCTGCATTCAAGGAGCCGGCACCAAAAACAGTTCCGGTTTGATTCCCATAATTCGTAGTTGGTGGATTTGTTGTTTGTTGCAAATACACATTATAAGATGTTGCTCCGCCTCCATTTGTCCAAAACAAATTAACTGGAGCAGCTGCAATAGAAGACCCATTAGCAGGAGAGCTTATCACTGGAGCTGTAGGAGCAGAAGTTGCTGCTGAAACATTCACAACATCATAGGTAGTACAACCACCATTTGTAACAGTCCATTGGTAAACACTAGTTCCTGTTGCAATTGAATTAACAGTTGAAGATGCTGAATTTATAGCAGTAAAATTTCCGGTTCCACTTGATAATGTCCATGTACCAGTATAACCACCTGAAGCCGCTGTAGCTGACATGGTTGCGCTAGTTACAGCACAAGCTAAATTTTGATCTGCTCCTGCATTTGCTGTTGTAAAAGAAAGAGCAGCTGAGTAATTATATGCTTTATCGCGCATATAAATGGCATATATATAAGGTGTTCCAGCAGCTCCAAGGTCTGTATAGGTTCCTCCTGTTGCCGTTGTAGATAAAACTGTCCAAGCCCCAATTGTATTTGGTCCAATATCAGGATTTAAATTATAATACCCTTGATTATTTAAAGCTGTTGGTACATTACCTGTTTGGGAAAGTAAGGCTGTTCCTGCTGCTGCTCTTAAAATTAATACACCATCAATCCCACTTGAATCCGACCCACTATCCGAATTATTTGTCCATGCAAGAACATTATTTACACCAACAGAATTTACACAAATATTTGTTGGGGCGTTAGGACTTGTTAGGTCAGGAGATGAGATTGTATTTGTATATATTATGAAATCATCCGCACGATAAAATAAGTCACTTGAATTCGCAGATCCTTGAGCATAATACATTGAGGGATAATATGTTTTTCCATTCGTTGCTACCCCACTAGCTGTATATCTAGCCCAAGTTGCAGTAGGATTATAAGTTGCAGACGACACAAGTGCACCACCGTCACTGCTGCGGGCTCTTATAATACAAGATGTTGTAGAAGATGCAGACGGACTAAAATTTCTTCTAACATAAGCAATTACATGTATGTAATTCGTACCAGAAGAAGGAATTGTCAAAGTATAACTTGTATGCCCCAATTCT
>JBIIOB010000447.1:0-2608 GCA_044337125.1 Bacteroidia bacterium | reverse complement strand
CGAAGGAACACATCAGCGCTTGTTAAGCTTTGACGAAGTGTTGGAAAAGCTTATTGCGAAAGGCGTATTGCATAGCAAATTCGCTACGAAGTCGGATGTATTTAATCATGTTTATCATCGCGGAAATAAAAACAATGCCGTTGTTTGGTTGGAAGATACCGTTAAAGCAGATGGTTTGAGTAATAACTTTTCGAAGGTATACCGTTACTTAATCAACTCAAAATTGATTACCAATAAAACGTTGAAAGAATCATTGATTATTGCTGATAATCGTGAGAATGAAGGCTTGAACTTTTCTCAAAAAAACAAAAAAGACATTACCGATTTGTTGCGTATTAACGAAGAGATTAAGAGTATTAAATCGGTTCGCACCGATTTCTTAGAATTTCGTGAGTTAGTAAAATTACACCAATCAAAAACAACTATCGTTTCTGAATTGTTGTTTGCATTTAACAATGCTTATACAGCAGCTATTCCTGAATTAGAAATTTCTTCTGTTGAGCGCGGTCGCCACATTGCTGCTATCCACAACGAGATTAATGAAATTTTGAAACCGAAGGAATTAAATTATGCTTCTTACATCGGTGAGAAAAATGCAGAGATTAAAAACAAAACCAACTATTTGAACGAAAAACAGCATGAGTTGGATGAAATCAATAAGTTTGAAAGCATTGACTTTTTGAAAGAGTCGATGAAAAATTTGGATAAAGAGCGTAAAGAAATTGAAACGCGTTTAACCACTATTGAATCTCAAAAGTTATCAAGCAAGCATTTAGAATTCCGTTTAGAAAAAGTTACAGATAAGATTGCATCCGTTGAAAATCAAATTGAGAATTATAACAATTTGTTGATTCATAAAATTACGGATGATGAAAATGCAAAACAATTGCTAAATGCAATTCTATCGGAGCAAGTGATGAGCTTGCCGAGTAAGCAAATCAAAAAGCCAATTCAAAAAATATCTGAAAAATTAATGACCATTTTTGATGGTGAAATTGATATTTCAAAAGGATTAGAATTGACTGAATTTAAATCTGTAAAAGAGTTAAAAGAAGAATTAAAATCTTTGTTGCTTGAGAAAAAACAAACAGAAGAACTTTTGAAAACTGTTGTTGATAAAGAGAAAACAGATTTTAAACTAAAAACGATTTTAGGTGAGTTAGAAGTAATCAAAGATAAAATCAAAGCAATTGAAACAAAACCTCAATTGGAGCGTGCTTTGAAAGGTATTTTTGAAGACATCAAAAACCTAACAGAAGAGAAAAAAGATTTAGAATTGCATTTGAATGATTTGGTGAAAGAAATTGCATCAAAACAAATTATGCTTGATAAATTGAATGAAGAAAAACGTGGTTTGGAATTGCGTGTGAAGGAATTGAAAGATCGTAAAATGGAGTTGGAGGGAATTGATGTGGAGCCACGTGAATATGAAACAAACGATAATTTGGATTACATCTATTCTAAAATTCAAATTCACCAAAAAGATCGTCACGATTTAAAAACAAATAAGGATTTAACATTCGAAAATTTAAAATATCGCTTACGTAGTAGTATTGCAAATGAGGATGAATTCATCATGTTTGTGGAAGAAGAGATTGCTTGCTTGAGCGATAAGGAAAGAAGTATTGATGGCTTGTTGCAAAGTATCTCTACTCAGTTTGCAAATCCTGCATTCACTTTAATTAAGCGTTACGAAGAGTTTAAGCAGTTTGTATACAATAAGTTCAATACAAAATTAGCTACTACTCGTATCTCCAACATTGAGTCATTAAAAATTGATTTAATTGACAATGAGCGCATCTTAGGAGAGTTGAAACAGATTAGTTCTATCCAAGAGTTTAATGGTCAGATGAGTTTTGAATTTGACCAATCAGAAAACTTGAAAATATTAAATGCCTACTTAGACAATGGTAAAAAAGTTCATTTCGATGAGTTGTTTAATATTGAATTGTTGCTTGAAATTAAAGGAACTGAAAAACGAGTGGATCTAGCAAATCAGGTAGAGTCGGATGGAACAGATAGAATGATTCGTTTGGTTATCATTATGGCAATCATTAATCGTTTAGCAATTACCGATGAACAAAACAAGATAGCATTGTTTATCGATGAGGTAGCAACAATCGATAAGCAAAACCGTCCGGAGTTGGTGAAGTTCTGTAATGCACACAACTTTATTCCAATTTTCGCTGCTCCAGATGCAGTAGAAGGATTTAATAAATACTATTTCATTTATCCTTCAAAAGGAAAAATTAATATCAGTGAAAAACAAAATGCAGTTATTGTTGAACGTAATGGTGTTGTAGAAAAAGCTAAAAAGAATTTGAACTAATATGAAAGCAGAACCAAAAACTATACTGCGATTTTTGTTAGAGCATTATGAGCCCATTGCTGAATTGTTTGAAACACAATCCAACGAAGGAATCATTCAGTACGAAGTACTGAACCAAATTATTGCTAAACACGAAAGTGATATTAAGTCGCAGTTATTAGAATACAAGATATTAAGTCCTGTAAATGATAATTATGAAATTCGTACGGTATACTACAATTTAATTGAATTTATCTTAAGTGAATTCAAGCCATTGTTGCCCGAAACAATTGAAAAATA
>JBIIOB010000448.1:0-2608 GCA_044337125.1 Bacteroidia bacterium | reverse complement strand
ATAACAATTTTTTTGTATCTGAAAAACGAGTGGTAGAATTTTCTACTGCTATAAAACCTGAAAAAATGGTTTGGTGGGGCGAAGGTCGAATAGATACTATTAGTAAATACAAGGATGAATCGTTAGCCTTGATGAGTGAATCGGGTTGTAAGATGATCTTTTTTGGAGCGGAAACAGGCAATGATGAGCTGTTGAAAAAGATGGATAAAGGTGGAACGCAGACACGCGAACAAATTCTTTCATTTGCAAGTCGATTAAGGAAATTCAACATTATTCCGGAATATTCATTTGTGCTTGGTTTTCCTGGAAAAGATGATGTAGAGGTTTACAAAAACATATTAGAAGAAATAAAATTTATTAGAGAAGTTAAAAAGGCAAATGAAGCAGCTGAAATAATTATCTATGTCTATTCCCCAGTTCCAACTGAAGGAAGTGAATTATATAAAGAAATTACGGCAAAGGGATTTCGTTTTCCTGAAAAACTAGATGATTGGATTAGTTTAGAATGGGAGAATTTTGATTTGAGAAAAAATCCTTTAACACCATGGATTAAAGCTTATATGGTTAATAAAATCAAGGATTTTGAAACAGTTTTGAATGGTTATTATCCTACAGCTACTGATATTCGTTTATCACCTTTGCAAAAAAAGTTGATTAAACTCTTAAGTGCATGGAGGTACAAGCTTGGTTTTTATTCCTTTCCATATGAAATAAAATTCTTGCAAAAAATTTGGAAGTATCGTCAACCTGAAAAGGAAGGATTTTAATGGATTCATTTTTAAAATATTTTGTTAGATGGTTTGTTAAGCCTATTGTAGAAATCTACTTAAAAAAAGATAGAAAATTTAACTATCAAGGTCTCAAGTTAATTATCTTTAAAGGAGTATTCCATCCACGCTTTTTTTTTAGTACAAAATACCTCGCTTCTTTTGTAGAAAAACTTAATCTTACTGGCAAACAATTTTGTGAGCCATGTGTCGGAAGCGGTTTAATTAGTCTTGTTGCTGCTAAAAATGGAGCAATGGTGACTAGTTTTGATATTAATCCAGTTGCTGTTAAAAATACAAAATTGAATTTTGAGCGAAATAAATTGGTACTTGCATCCTCCGATTTTAATGTAGTTGAATCCGATTTATTTTCTTCAATTCCGCCCGCAATTTTTGATTACATCGTTATTAATCCACCCTACTTTTTTAATGATGTTAAAAATTCAGCTCAGTTGCCTTGGAATGCAGGAAAAGATGGGCAGTTTTTTATGAAATTTTTCCAACAATTGAAGGATTATACCAATAATAATTCGGAAATTTATATGATTCTTGCTGATAACTGTGAAATAGATCGCATTATCCAAATTGCTAAGGATTACAATTGGAATTTTTCTCTTGTGGAGAAGAAAAAGATACTATGGGAAGTCAATTACATTTTTCGAATACAAGTACTTTAATCCGCCACGAGGAGCAATTAGTTGCACCTATTATTAAAACAATTTCCTATTTCGATATTTTTGATTTCCCTTTGACTAGTAGAGAAATTCATCACTATTCTTCTGTAAAAATTGATTTTGTTGAATTTCAAAAGACCATTGATTTCCTTGTTTCTAATGGTAAATTAAAACAAGTTAAAGAATATTATTTACCTTTTTTTAGTGCTGCTGAAAATGTCGATAAACGATTTGAAAATGAACATCGTGCTAAATCCATTGAACCTAAAGTAAGACGTTATTCAAGAATTATCAGCTCCTTTCCATTTGTTGAGTGTGTCTGTATTTCAGGTTCTTATTCCAAAGGAGTAATTGCAAAAGATGGCGATGTTGATTATTTTATAATTACCAAACCTGGTCGATTGTGGTTAAGTAGAACTCTTCTAGTATTATTCAAAAAAGTGATTCTCCTTAATTCGCGTAAGTATTTTTGTGTTAACTATTTTATTGATTCCAATCATCTCGAAATTCCGGATAAAAACTTATTTTCTTCTACCGAAATACGAACCTTGATACCTGTTTACAATGAGGTGCTTTTTGCAAAATTCCTTGCCGAAAATAAATGGGCAAGTAACGAATTACCAAATGCACATTATTCTGTAAATAAAAATCTACTCATTCATCAGAATTCCTTTATTAAGCAATTTTCTGAAAAAGTATTTGCAGGTTTTATTGGTGAACGCCTTGATAATTTTTGTTTTAGAATAACTTTAAAACACTGGAAGAAAAAATTTGCGCATTTCGATGAAAACGAGTTCGATATAAATATGCGAACAAAAAAGAATGTTTCAAAGCATCATCCCCAAGGGTTTCAGAAGAAGGTTTTAATTGCATTGAATGAACGTATTGATAAATTTAAGCTTGTTTAAATCATTGTTATGAAAGTATTATTTACACATTCTTATTTTTTAAATTTTGATTCCAAACAGCTTTTGGCTGCAAGTCCATATCCACCATTAGGAACAATTTATGCAGCATCCTATTTACGTTCCCAGGGTTATGATGTTTATTTACATGATATCCAATTCGCATCATCACCAGATGAAATTATCAAAAGCTTTGAAGAAATTAAACCTGATTTATTTGTTATCTATGATGATGGATTTAATTATTTGACAAAAATGTGCC
>JBIIOB010000446.1:0-2612 GCA_044337125.1 Bacteroidia bacterium | reverse complement strand
ATGTGAAGGAAGTAAGGGAAATGATAAAATTATCCCAAAAAAAAGGAATTAAAGCGGGTACGTTTATCATGTTAGGCTATCCAGGTGAAACCATTGATGATATAAAAGAAACGATTTTTCATTTGAAAGATTCCGCTCCAGATGAATATACTGTAACAATTGCATACCCAATTACTGGTACACCATTATTTAATGAAATCAAGAACAACATCACTACAAACTTTAATTGGGCAGAAAGTACAGATAGAGATATTGATTTTAAACGTCAACATCCCCGTAAATTCTATGAATATGCTGTGCGTTGGGTTTATAATAGTGTGAATATACCTAAAGAGAAAAATTTGATCAGAAAATTCAAGTTTATAATTAAAAGTTTCGTTTCCCGCATAGTAATGCAGTTCTATGCTCGATAACGCATGATTTTCAAACTATTTTGCTAATTTCTCCTTCGCTTTATCCCTGTAAAAACTATTCTGATTGGCAATAGTTGTATACAATTCTAATGCTTTTTCTTTTTCACCTTTTTTATTGTAGCTCTGAGCTAAATACCATTGTGCTTCTTGATAGAATGCATTGTTTGTATTTATTATGGTCTTGTTAAAATAATCGATTGCTTTTGTAGATTCATTAGAATTGTAATAGGATAAACCTGTATAGAATAATGCATTTACATCTTCTTTATTTAATTTTAATAAGGTATTGAAATGTGATAATGATAGTTTGTATTCACCCTTATTGAATGCTGCCAACCCTTTTTTAAGAATTTGGTTTGCTGGAATTGATTCGATATTGTCTTCATCAATCTCAGCGTTTATACTTTTACTGTGTTCTTTAAAAACTGGCGTTCCTGTGTAAATAATTTTTTTGTTAGTCCTACCAAAATAAAGTTTATTGTAATCACTTACTTTTAAATCATAAATATAGATGATGCTTGAATTGTTTATTGGCACAATCGTTTCTGTTGTTGGTTCATTCGAACTTTTAATTTCTGTTGTTGAAATTATTGGAATTAATTCAATGTTTGATGGCTTGTTTATTAACTCTTTTTGAGGTCTAGAAACTATTGATTTGGAAACAATGCTTACTTCTTTGTTGCTTGCTTTTAGGGGCATTGTGATTTCAAACGGTTGATTCCATTCGTTTTTTTTGATAATGTTCACTTCCTTGTTATTACTTGATATGCTTTGGCTAATATAATATACAGCAAAAATAGAGGCGATGGATAGCATAGCAACGAAAACCTGTGCAAGTGTTAATGAATTTGAAGCGGATGCATTTGATTTTACATCAACGATTTGATTTATGGCAACAAGTTCATTTTCTGTAAATGGCATTGCTGCAAATCCATTAACTGCACAGGAACATAGTTCACATTGTGAAATATGTTTATAGAGTGATTCTTTTTCCAACAAATTTATTGTGTTGTCGGTATAAGAAGAAAGTTGCTCGTATGTTAAACACGTTTGTTGCATAGGGATGATTATTTGGTACTGGTAATTAATGTTTTTAAATTTCTTTTTCCATTTTGGATATAACTTTTTACTTCATTTGCCGAGTATCCTGTTATAGCTACAATTTCAGTATAACTCATGTTTTTATAGTAAAAAAGCTCGATGCATTTTTTTTGAAAAGGGTTCAATTCATTTAGTGCATGTTCCAATTTTTCAATTTGCAATGATTCCTCTTTTATGTCTTCTTCAATTTCTTCTTTATCCTGAATGTTTACATATTGGTAATCTGAAATTCGTTCTTGTTGGGTTTTCATTTTACGCAATTCCGAAATGCAGTAATTACGAACCACAAAGCTTAACCATGCTTTAAAATTTTCAACTTCTCTTTTTTGTAATTCATCAAATAGCTTTTCGAAAATTTGAATTACAGCATCTTTGGCCAATTCTTTGTCTTTATAGTATTGGATACACATTCCTAAAACAAGGTGGGTATAACGTTTATAAAGTTCACCAACATATAATTTATCCTTCGATGATTTATAAAGAGCAACAAGCTCCAGGTCGGTGTGATGATTAAAATTTGAAGTAGCGTAACTCATAAGCCGATGTTTTTCTATTTTCCGGAATCGGTTCTTGAAACGAAGACGCGAATAATTTCAGATTCCACACAATTCTACCATAAATTCTGATTTTTTGTTAGCAAGGATGAATAAACGGTCGATTTTCTGATTAAATGGTAGCTGAATCTCTTTTCTAAATTATTTCTTGTTTTTTTATGGATTATCTAAATCCTTTTCGTCTTTATGTCAAAACCAAGAGGAAAGCGCCCCTTATTAATATTAACTTTATATACATATATTATGAAAACAATTAAAATAGTAGCCGTATTCGTATCATTTATGTTTACCGCAGCTTTATCGGCACAAGATTTAAGTATAATTAAAGGTACCGTTGTGGATGAAAAAGGATCACCAATGCTTTTTGCAACAGTCACTTTATTAGATGATACCACACTTGTGGGAGGAACAACAACTGATGACAAAGGTTATTTTATAATAAAACACAATGGAGAAGGTGAATTCAATTTAAGAGCCTCTTATATGGGGTATAGTTCACAACTAATTAAACATGTAAAAGTAAGTCCATCTAAAGTTGCTGTTG
>JBIIOB010000445.1:0-2614 GCA_044337125.1 Bacteroidia bacterium | reverse complement strand
ATAAGGTTTCTGGTGGTTTGCATGGTGTGGGTGTTAGTTGTGTAAATGCTCTTTCTACTCATTTAAAAGTTAATGTTCACCGTAATGGAACAGAATATATTCAAGAATATAATATTGGTAAGCCATTATACGATGTAAAAGAGGTAGGTAAAACAGATTACCGTGGTACAATCGTTACTTTCCAGCCCGATGCAAGTATTTTTACGACAACGGTATACCATTATGATATTTTATCAGCTCGTATTCGTGAATTAGCCTACTTGAACAAAGGAATCTATATCACGCTAACCGATATGCGTGAAAAAGATGCTGAAGGAAATCCTATTTCAGAAATGTTCCATTCAGATGGTGGTTTGCGTGAATTTGTTGAATATTTGGATGCAACTCGTGAACGCCTTATCGAAGATGTTATTTACATGGAAGGCGAAAAAAATGGTATTCCTGTTGAAGTTGCAATGATGTACAATACATCGTATTCTGAGAATTTACATACCTATGTAAACAACATTAATACACACGAAGGTGGAACGCATTTAGCTGGTTTTAGAAGAGGTTTAACACGTACGTTAAAAACATACGCAGAAAAATCGGGCTTGTTGGCTAAAGTAAAATTAGAAATTAATGGTGATGACTTCCGTGAAGGATTAACGGCTGTAATTTCTGTTAAAGTACAAGAACCACAATTTGAAGGGCAAACAAAAACGAAGTTGGGTAACAATGAAGTGATGGGTGCTGTGGATATTGCGGTTAGTGAAATGTTGAACAATTATTTAGAGGAGCATCCTAAACAAGCTCGTCAAATTGTAGATAAAGTTATTTTAGCTGCTACTGCTCGTCACGCTGCTCGTAAAGCACGTGAAATGGTACAACGTAAAAATGTACTTACAGGAACAGGCTTACCTGGTAAATTATCTGATTGTTCAGATAGCGATCCTGCAAAATGTGAGATTTATTTAGTCGAGGGAGATTCTGCGGGTGGAACGGCTAAACAAGGTCGTAACCGTGCATTTCAAGCAATTTTGCCATTACGTGGTAAGATCTTGAACGTAGAGAAAGCAATGGAGTACAAAATTTACGATAACGAAGAGATTAAAAATATTTTTACTGCATTGGGCGTATTTCGTGGAACAAGCGAAGATGAACGTGCATTGAACATCGAAAAATTACGTTACCATAAAGTGGTAATCATGTGTGATGCCGATGTCGATGGTAGTCATATCACTACACTTATTTTAACATTCTTTTTCCGTCATATGAAGGAATTGATTGAGCGTGGACATATTTACATTGCAACACCTCCTTTGTATTTAGTGAAAAAAGGAAAAGAACAAAGATATTGCTGGACTGAAGAAGAAAGAGCCGCACATGTAAAAGAATTAGCTGGTGGTGAAGGAAAAGAAAGCACTGTAGGTATTCAACGTTATAAAGGTCTTGGAGAGATGAATGCTGAGCAATTATGGCAAACAACGATGAATCCTGATTTCAGAACATTGCGTCAAGTTACGATTGATAGTGCTGCTGAAGCAGATCGTATTTTCTCCATGTTGATGGGTGATGAAGTTCCACCACGTAGAGATTTTATAGAGAAAAATGCAAAATATGCGAAGATTGATGTATAGTTAATTGAGCAAAATTCAAATAAAAAAATCCCGCTACATGTTGTAGCGGGATTTTTTGTTGAATCTATTTTGTATGTATTATTTCTTTTTGGTTTTTGCTCTGAAATCCAATTTAGGAGCAGTTGGTAATGTTAGAGCTTGTTCTGTTTCTACAGGCGCTTTTCTTAAGCGATAGAAGATACCCATTTCCTTAGGTTGGTTGTACAACTCAGGAGTTAAGTATTTACCAGCCCATTCTCCTTCTTTAGTAGTAATGTTTTTTGTGTTTTCAGGATGTTGTTGAACAAGAGGGTCATTACGCTGTGCATAAACCGTCCATGAAATTTTTTGACCTGGTTTTCCACCAGCAATTTCAAATGTATTTCCTGTGATTTCTTTTTTCACAAATACATTTGCTTGTGCACCAATAGCTGTTAAGTTATAACTGAAATCAATATTGATTGCTTCGAAATATTCTGGTAATGTTACCACAGCTTCGCCATTTCCATCCAATACAATATTACCACGGTACACGTTTAAAACTTCGTCCGACTCAATTGAAAAGTGTTTTAAAATTTTATTAGATGGATCCAATGGGTAATCAATCATAAATGCTTTTACACCAGTAGCAACAAAATCACCAATTGAACCAACGCCAATTCCTGTTGCAGGTGCTTCACCCAAAACACCAATAGCGTTCGCATTTGTACCTGCTGTTAAACCATAAACACCAACTGAAGCAACATTGGTAGCAGAAGAAGCTTGTCCTGTTAAAGCAGTTGTATTGTTATTTGATAATGCAGCTAAAAACACACCACTATTTACACCGTTTGTTTGTCCCCAAACAGCAGCATGGTTAGCATTTGTAGAAGTAGATGTTGCAGAAGCAAATACAACTTGTGTAGCCATTGTAGCTAACGTACTTTGAAAGCCTCCAACACGTCCGTTTCCTGAATGGGTAGCTAATAATGTAGCATTGGTACTAGCAGCATTGTTCAATTGAAGTTCAGCAGCAC
>JBIIOB010000444.1:0-2622 GCA_044337125.1 Bacteroidia bacterium | reverse complement strand
CCTCGATTTGTTTTGATAAAACAAAACTTTCGATATCTCAAAAATTTTTTAAAGCTCTATAATGCATTGCCAATTGATGGATTACTTGCCGACTTAGGTGTATCCTCTCATCAATTTGATGAAGCAGAACGAGGATTCTCTATTCGCTTTGATGCTAAGTTGGACATGCGCATGGATCAAAATGGAAAGCTCACAGCAGCTGATGTTTTAAATACTTATAGTGAAGAAGATTTGAAACGCATATTTAGAATATATGGCGAAGTGGATAATGCTGGCTATTTAGCTTCTATCATTTTTCATTCAAGAAAAACAAAAGCTATCGAAACGGTTAACGATTTAAAAGTAACCATTACGAAATGTGTAAAGCGCGGAAAAGAAAACCAGTATTACGCACAAGTATTTCAAGCCTTACGAATAGAAGTAAATAAAGAGTTGGAAGTTTTAGAGGAGTTATTGACACAAAGCTTGGAAGTGTTGAAGCCAAATGGTCGATTGGTAGTTATGTCTTATCATTCATTGGAAGACCGATTGGTAAAAAACTTTATGCGTAGTGGGAAATTTGAAGGGGAAGTGGAGAAAGATTTTTTCGGAAATCAATTAACGCCTTTTAAACAAATAACACGCAAGCCAATTGTTCCAACAGAAGAAGAGTTAGAATCAAATACACGATCAAGAAGTGCAAAATTAAGAGTAGCAGAAAAAAAGTAGATGACATGAAAATGTCAACGGTATACTAATAAAAATGGGAAACAAATTTAAAGAACAAGCAAAACCAGAAGAGCCTAAAAAGGTGGAGAAGCCTATTAAGGAGAATAAGGTAGTGCGTTCTGTGGCAAATGTTGTAAGTGGAAGCTTCCTTTCAAAAGAAGTAACCCTTAAAAATTTACCATTCATTTTCTTCCTATCCTTTTTAGCAATCTGTTACATCGCCAATGGATATTATGCAGATGATCAAATTAGAAAAGTAAACAAATTATCGAACGAGATAAAAGAATTAAGAACACAATACATAGTAGTAAAAGATTCATTAGTAATAAAGAGCAAACAAACTGAAGTTGCAAAAGCATTGGCTTCAAAAAGCTCAGGGATAAAGGAAAGCGTTGTTCCCCCTAAAAAAATTATAGTAAAAACAGTTAAACCAACCTCAAAAAAAGATTAAGTAATTGGAAGTTAAAAAAGACATACTGTGGCGTGTATATCTCATATATTTTTTTATATGCCTCTTTGGTGTCGCTATTATTTCCAAAGTATTTATCATCCAATTTTCTGAAGGAGATGAGTGGAGAGCAAAAGCTCAAAGCCTTTCAACCAAGCTATTTGACATAGAAGCTGTTCGAGGAAACATCTATGATGCAAATGGAAGTTTATTAGCAACCTCTTTACCATACTATGAAATAGCAATGGATGTAAACACATCTGCTATCACAGATGAAATTTTTTATGACAATGTTGATTCATTGGCTTTTCAATTAGCAGAGTTGTTTGGCGACAAATCAAAAAAGGAATACAAAAAACTTTTGACGCGTGCTCGTAAATCGGGTGACCGTTATGTAGTACTACAACGTGGTGTTTCCTATACTGAATTACAAAAAGTAAAAAAACTTCCTATCATCCGAAAAGGTAGAAATAGAGGTGGATTTACTTATTTACAAACCAACAAGCGTGAACGTCCTTTCCAATTTTTAGCTGCTCGTACCATTGGAAAATACAATGAAGAAGGAACAGGAAAATCGTATGGATTAGAAGTGGCATACAATGAATATTTAGAGGGTATCCGCGGACAACGTTTAATGCAAAAAATTGCTGGTGGTGTGTGGCGACCAATTAATGACGAAAATGAAATTGAACCACAAGATGGTTCTGATGTAGTTTCTACGATTGATATCAATGTACAAGATGTTGCGGAAAATTCATTGTTAAAATGTTTGAGACAACATGGTGCTGATCATGGCTCATTGATTTTAATGGAAATTAAAACAGGTGAAATTAAAGCCATTGCGAATCTAAAAAGAAGCAATAAGGACACTTCGGTTTATTTAGAAAGCTTGAATTATGCAGTTGGGCAAGCGACTGTGCCGGGTTCAACATTTAAACTAGCATCACTTGTTGCAGTGATGGAAGACTACAATGTAAGTCTAAATGAAATCATTGATATCGGAAATGGCGAATGTGAATATTATGGTAAAAAGGTGAGAGATTCTCATCCACCAAAAGAAAGTAGAATTACTGTTCAGCGCGTATTTGAGGAATCATCAAATGTTGGTGTTACAAAAATCATCACACGCTATTATGCAAAAGATCCTCAAAAATACATTGATCGTTTGTATAAAATGAATTTGGGAAAACCTTTAGGAATAAGTCTTCCAGGAGAAGCAGAACCGTATATCAAAAACACCAAAGACAAAACCTGGTCGAAGATTTCGTTACCATGGATTAGCTATGGTTATGAAAGCAGAATTACACCATTGCAAATTTTAACCTTCTACAGTGCTATTGCTAATGATGGAAAAATGATGCGACCAATGTTTGTAAAAGAGGTTCGTAAGCGTGGAAAAACAACAAAAACATTTGAACCTGAAATAATCAATCCTGCTATCTGTTCACCTGCTACCATTAAAAAAG
>JBIIOB010000443.1:0-2626 GCA_044337125.1 Bacteroidia bacterium | reverse complement strand
AATTTCTGATTTGCTTCAACGGATGTAAATCAAGGATGGGATGGAAAGGTTCAAGGCAAATCAGAAATTGCTCCGAATGATGTTTATGTATATATAATTGATACAAAAGATGTAATTGGCGAACAACGTCAATACATTGGCCACGTGACAATTATTAAATAATATTTTTTGTTTGATTGATTAAAAATGTCTTTTGTAAAAACAAAAGGCATTTTTTTTATCATTGTACTATGCAGCGAATTGCACTTTTATCGGATACTCATAATTATTTGGATCCAAAAATTTTTAAATATTTCGAAACCTGTGACCAAATTTGGCATGCTGGAGATATCGGTACTATTGCAATTACTGATGAATTAGCTAGAATAAAGCCATTAGTTGCTGTATATGGGAATATTGACGGTTCGGATGTTCGAAAAGTTCATCCGCTCAATCAACGCTTTATGTGCGAAGGAGTGGATGTGTTTATGACGCATATTGGTGGATATCCAGAGCGGTATTCACAAGATGCATTGATTGAAATCAAAAGAAAAGCCCCTCAATTGTTTATTTGTGGACATTCACACATTCTAAAAGTAATGTTTGATAAAAAATACAACCTTCTTCATATTAATCCTGGAGCTGCTGGCGTGCATGGTTTTCATAAAGTCAAAACCTTGGTTCGGTTTACCATAGATGCAGAAAAAATAAAGGATTTAGAAGTAATAGAACTAGGAGTAAGAGCATAGATTAAAAAACTATTTGCTTATTATTGATAAAAAAATGTATCTTTGCGGGAATTTTAACCAATAATCATAATACCTCTCTGCCATTTGGCAAGGTTTAAAATTCAAATACTATGTCATTAGATTCAAGCAAATTTATAGGTGAAGGATTAACCTATGATGATGTACTTTTAGTACCTGCTTATTCAGAAGTACTTCCACGTGAGGTAGATACAGCCTCTTATTTTACAAAAAAAATTAAGTTGAATACACCAATTGTTTCGGCTGCAATGGATACTGTTACGGAGTATCAGTTGGCGATTGCTATTGCTCAAGAAGGTGGTATTGGTGTTTTGCATAAAAACATGAGTATTGAGGCACAAGCAGAACATGTTCGTAAAGTAAAACGTTCCGAGAGTGGGATGATATTAGACCCTGTAACACTTTCTGAAAATGCTTTGGTTGTTGATGCTTTGGCATTGATGCGTGAGCATAAAATTGGAGGAATTCCTGTTGTAAATGAAAAAGGATTATTGATTGGAATTGTTACAAATCGTGATTTGCGTTTCGAGAAAAACTTAAAACGTCCAATTAAAGAAGTAATGACCAGCGATAAAATGGTGACTGCAAAAGTGGGAACCGATTTGAAAAAAGCGGAGCAAATACTTCAAAATCATAAAATTGAAAAATTACCAGTAGTAGATAAAAACAATAAGTTAGTTGGACTAATTACCTACAGAGATATTATTAAAATCAAGGTTCGTCCAAATGCAAATAAAGATGCATTGGGTAGATTGCGTGTTGCAGCTGCTGTTGGCGTTACTGCTGATATTCTAGAAAGAGTAGATGCATTGGTAAAAGCGGGAGTAGATGCTATTGTTATCGATACTGCTCATGGACATTCAAAAGGTGTTATTGAATGCTTAAAAAAGGTAAAAAAGGCATATCCTGATTTGCAAGTAGTTGTTGGGAATATTGCTACTCCAGAAGCTGCATTACTTTTGGCAAAAGCAGGAGCTGATGCAGTTAAAGTGGGTATTGGTCCAGGTTCAATTTGTACTACCCGAATCATTGCAGGAGTAGGTGTACCTCAATTAACTGCAATTTTAGAGGTTGCAAAAGCATTGAAAGGCAAAGGAGTTCCTGTAATTGCGGATGGTGGAATTCGATTTACTGGCGATATTGTAAAAGCATTAGCAGCAGGAGCAAGTTCTGTAATGATGGGTTCTTTATTTGCTGGTGTTGAAGAATCACCAGGTGAAACCATTATTTTTGAAGGTCGTAAGTTTAAATCGTACAGAGGAATGGGCTCTATTGAAGCAATGCAAAAAGGATCCAAAGACCGTTATTTTCAAGATGCAGAAGACGATATTAAAAAATTAGTTCCTGAAGGAATTTCCGGTCGCGTTCCATTTAAAGGCAGTTTAGCCGAAATTGTATATCAATTTGTAGGTGGCTTAAAAGCTGGAATGGGTTATTGCGGTGCTAAAAACATTAGCACACTTCAAAAAGCCAAGTTTGTTCGCATTACCAATTCTGGTATTCGTGAGAGTCATCCACATGGAGTAACAATTACTCGTGAAGCACCAAATTATAGTCGATAATCAAGCATTTTTTGCTTAACAAATATTAACAAAACAGCTACGAAATATTCGTAGCTGTTTTGTTTTGATACATCGTATAATTAAGTACATTTGTTACCCTAAAATATATATAAACAAAAACGATTATGAATTCAAGTATTTTATCAAAATCATTACTTTTTACAGGTGCATTGTTTTTAATGAACAATTCGTTTGCACAAAATAAAGATGCTGTTCTAATGACAATCGGTAACTCGAAAGTTACAGTTGCAGAATTTGAGAATGTGTATCATAAGAATAACAATAAAGAGGTTGTAAATGATACGAAATCATTGAATG
>JBIIOB010000442.1:0-2631 GCA_044337125.1 Bacteroidia bacterium | reverse complement strand
CCATATTACCATTCCTGGCTTTTATGATGATGTTGAAATTTTAAGTGCAGAAGAGCGTGCAGAAATGGCTAAAGCTCCATTCAGTTTAGATGGCTATAAAAAGTCATTAGACCTATCTGACATTCATGGGGAGGATGGTTTTACTACCAATGAACGCAATTCAATTCGTCCAACACTTGACGTAAATGGTATTTGGGGTGGCTATACAGGTGAAGGTGCAAAAACGGTGATTGCATCAAAAGCATATGCAAAAATATCAATGCGTCTAGTGCCACACCAAAATTCAGATAAAATTACTGAATTATTTAAAAATTATTTTGAGAGCATTGCTCCAAAATCAGTGAAAGTAAAGGTAACACCACATCATGGTGGCGAACCAGTTGTTACACCAAGTACATCAGGAGCTTACAAAGCAGCTAGTATGGCCATGGAAACAACATATGGTAAAAAACCTGTGCCTGTTCGTAGTGGTGGAAGTATTCCAATTGTTGCCATGTTTAAATCGGAATTAGGTTTGGATTCAGTATTGATGGGATTTGGTTTGGATTCAGATGCAATCCATTCGCCAAATGAACATTATGGTGTTTTCAATTACTTAAAAGGAATTGAAACAATTCCTTATTTCTATAAATACTTTGCAGATTTTAAAAAGTAATCTCAATTAAACTAATAAAAGGAACGCAGAGATAATTTTCTTTGCGTTCTTTCGTTTTTATAAAAAATAAAATTCAATATGAAAAATATAGCGGTATCAATATTTGTTTTGCTTATTCTTGTTTTTAGCTCTTGTGGCGACTTTCAAGAGGTTACTTTTGAAGGAATTGAAAACGTGAAAGTGAATAAAATATCTCAGCAAGGAATTGATGTTGATGTCACTGCAAAAATTAAAAATCCGAATAAAGTAGCCTTCACCATTTACAAATCAGATTTGGATGCAACATTTAGTAATATGAATGTTGGAAAAGCTATTCTTACGAATAATGTTAAAATAAAAGCAAACACATCACAAGCTTATACATTCAATATCAAATCCGATTTTTCGAAATTGAGTATCGCAGAACTTCCTAATTTATTATCGATTGCTACTAGCAAAAGTATTAAGGTTGGATTGAAAGGAAATTTAAGAGTAGGGAAATTGCTTGTTAAAAGGAACTATCCCGTTGATATGGTGAAAAGTGTACCACTGAATTTTGGTAATTAATCTTTTTTAAATTTCATTGCAACATATTTTTCAGGTACAACAAGTTCGTTGCTGCAATAATCAATTTTATCTTGGATAGAAATAGGATAATTGCATGTTTCAATAAATCCCAAAGGCTTAAAAAAATCAGGGATAATGCACACTAAATAAAGATTGTTAGACTCTTTTTTTATTAAGGCATTTGACAATGCTTTCCCAATTCCTTTTCTACGTTCATTTGTGATTACGCCTAATGAACATAATTCATTACAATCTTTATGTTTTCTAATTCTTCCAAATCCAACCAATTCATCGTTGCGATATGCTCCAATGAATTCATCTTTTTGTAATGCGCGATTGTCCAATTCAAATTCATTGATGTAATCGCAAATTTGTTTGAACTCCAACGCATTCGGTTGTTTAAGAATAAGATCCATAGGGTATAAAATAAAAACAGTTGATAGTACTATCAACTGTTTTTATAATTTTTGTTTTAATTAGTGATGATGACCGTGTGGGCCATGTGCATGTCCGTGTGCTAATTCTTCTTCAGTAGCTTCACGAATTTCTAATACTTCACCTTTAAAATGTAAATCTTGACCAGCCAAAGGATGATTAAAATCCATTTTTACGTATTCAGCAGTAATTTCTTGTACTTTTCCGTACAAACGGTTTCCTTCATTATCTACCATTGGCAATGTAACACCAACTTTTACATTTTCTTCATCCAATTTTCCATCTTCACCTAAAAATGCATCAATAGGAATCATTACAACGTGTTGCTCATCACGAACACCGTAACCATTTACAGCATCAATAAAGAAGTCGAATGTATCACCTACTTTTTTACCATTTAAGTTGCTTTCGAAATCTGGTAATAAACCACCTGCGCCAAAAAGGAATAAGAAAGGATTTTCTTTGCTTGTTTGTTCAACATGCTCTTCGGTTCCCTTTATTGTTAAGTGATAGTTAACAGAAACCACTTTGTTTAAATCAATTGTCATTTGTGTAAATTTAAATTTTTAAAATATTTCGCGCAAAAGTAAGTTAATCAATTAATTAAACCGAATAAATATTGCTTTATTTTCATAGAATATGCAGGAAAAATATTTTACATTTGGTTTGATAAAGCACGATTAATACCTATTCCTTATCTCTATGAACTTTCCGAATTTAATCAATAGCAAATTACCCAATGTGGGTACAACCATATTTACGGTAATGAGCAAATTGGCAGCAGAAAACAATGCCATTAATTTGTCGCAAGGTTTTCCCGATTTTTCATGTAATCCCGATTTAGTAGAACTGGTTAGTAAATACATGAAAGCGGGTAATAATCAGTATGCACCCATGGCAGGCTTAATTCAGCTTCGCGAAATGCTTGCTCAAAAAACAGAAGAATTGTATGGTGCACAATACAATCCCGATACAGAAATAACAATTACAGCTGG
>JBIIOB010000441.1:0-2632 GCA_044337125.1 Bacteroidia bacterium | reverse complement strand
ATCTCCCTCTAAATGGCCAGCATCTGTAATATTGCGCACATAACGAACTTTAAATCCTAAGTGTAATAAATAACGATAGATCAAATCGAAGGAAATGAATGTTCTACAGTTACCTAAATGTACATCATTATAGACGGTTGGACCGCAAACATACATTCCAACCATTCCTGGGTTGATTGGCTTAAATTCTTCCTTTTTGCGAGTAAGTGTATTGTATAAACTGAGTTGATTTTGCATAAAATAAAAAGGACTTATGAGTGATTCATAAGTCCAAAGGTATTAAGTTTTTTAAGATTTTTATAGTAGAAAAAATTATTCTTCGATAACGGCATCACCTACATATTTACCGCCTTTATAAACGGCAACTCGTGTTAAAATACCATCTGAATTGTAATTGTATACTTTTCCGTCAATTAATCTGTTTTTGCTAAAAGTTCCGTCTTTGGATACTTGTTTGTTTGCATTGTAAAGTTTCCAGTAACCTTCACCATTAAATACTTTTCCTAAGTTATCTTTTTCTGTTTTTTGAGCAATAACTGGAGGAGCTTCTTTTACTACTGGAGTTTCAGTAGTTTTTGCTATTGGTTTTTTAGGCTCGTATGTTTTTGTTTTTGCTACATCAATGTTTCCACCGTTAAAGCTTTTTTCAGATTTAATATCTCCATTTTCGTAGTATTCCTTAACCACACCAGCTTCTTTACCTTCAGCCCAATTCCCTTCAATCATTGTTTGCCCATTTTCGTAGTAATACACTTGCTTGCCTTCGCGTTTACCAGATGGGTTAAATGTGAATTGTTGTTGAACTTGCCCATTTTCGTAGTACAATTTATAGTCGCCTACCCAACGGTTGTTTTTCCACATTCCTTCTTCTTTGATTTTTCCGTTGTCATGGTACATTTTTGCGTAACCATTTGGACGGTTATTTTCGTAGGTAATAACACTTTTTACATTGTTATTGCAATAGTATTCTTTCCAAAGTCCAGTTTTTTTGCTGTCTAGGTATTTTCCTTCTTCTACTTTTTGGTCATCAGTAAAACAGGGTTTGTGAATCATTTTATTAAAAATAATCCATTTTCCTTGACGTTTACCTGCAGCATCTGTAAAGTTTACAGTATCCTTTCCAACCATCTCATACGATTGAGCGATTGCAATTTCGCAGGTAATAAACAGAAATATAAGTATAAACTTTTTCATTGAGTAGAAACGTATTTCTTTATGTTCAGTACTAAATTATAACCTTTTTTTTGTATTTCAACCAACTTTTAGACCAATTCGTAATTATGTTCGACTAAAAAATAGTATCCTTTTTTACGATAGTAACAGATTAAGGTTTCAAATTATTGAATTTTTTTTCAAGTTTTCTAACATATTGATTGTGAGGCTTTTTAAGTCATATTTAGGTGCCCAGCCCCAATCTTTTGTGGCGTAATCGTCATTAATACTTTGTGGCCAACTGTCTGCAATTTGCTGTCTGGAGTCAGGATTATAGCTAATTGTAAAATTGGGTATATGTTTTTTAATCTCTTCAACGATTTCTTTAGGCGAAAAACTAAATCCAGAAAGATTATAGCTAGAGCGAATTTTTACCTTTTCAGCATCTGCTTGCATAATTCCAATGGTTGCTGCAATGGCATCTTCCATATGCATCATGGGTAAAGTTGTGTTTTCAGATAAAAAACACTCGTATTTCCCTGATTTTAATGCTTCATGAAAAATATGTACTGCATAATCCGTTGTTCCACCACCTGGAGCCGATTTCCAACCGATTAATCCTGGGTAACGCAAGCTTCTAACATCTACATTGTACTTGTTAAAATAATATTCGCACCAACGTTCACCAGCTTGTTTGCTTATTCCATAAACTGTACTCGGTTCCATAATTGTATACTGTGGTGTATTGGTTTTTGGTGTATTAGGACCAAAAACGGCTATTGAACTAGGCCAGTATACTTTTTGAATTATTTTTTCTTTTGCTAGATCTAGCACATTAAACAAACCCTGCATGTTTAAATCCCAACCAAATTTTGGCATTTTTTCGGCAGTGGCTGATAACAAAGCAGCTAATAAATACACTTGAGTAATTTGATGACGCTTTACAATTTCTAACAGATTTTGCGCATTCATTACATCAATTACCTCAAATGGGCCTTCTTTAGCTTGATCCGTTATTTTTACATCCGAAGCAACAACCCCATCCACACCATAAATGCTTCTTAAGTTTTGAACCAATTCGGTTCCAATTTGTCCGGATGAACCTATTACTAGAATTTTTTCTTTCGTGGGCATATCTTACTATAAAATTGTACGGGATAAATATCACTATTTAATTTAAATATCAAAAGAAAATAGGGTTAAAATTGAGTGAGAATAGCTAATTGAGTATAGACTTGTAAGAATTTATACTACTTTTGCGAAAACTTTTAAATCCCTGACACTATGTTCTTGCATAACAGAGTTAACAAAAAGGAGCTAAAAAAACGAATTCAGGAAGAGAGCATTAAACGTATCACTGTTTCGTTTTACCGCTATGTGATTATTGATAATCCTCAGGAGCTTCGCAACAATTTATTTAAACAATGGAATGAATTAAACATTCTTGGACGAATCTATGTTGCTCGTGAAGGTATCAATG
>JBIIOB010000440.1:0-2635 GCA_044337125.1 Bacteroidia bacterium | reverse complement strand
ATGATCTGTTAGTTCTTTTAACTTCATATAATTTAAACTTGTAGTACGCGAATTTACGAAATTTAAAACAACCCTAATTCAAGGGATAAACTGCCTAACTATTAAACAAAAATCATTATTTTTAAGCAATGAAGTTTTTACGCATCATATTATTCCCTATTTCTATCCTTTACGGATGGATAGTTTTTTTGCGAAATAAACTTTTTGATTGGAAAATCATCCCATCTAAATCTTTCGATATTCCAATTATTTCGGTTGGTAACCTTTCGGCAGGAGGAACAGGAAAAACACCACATATCGAATATTTAATTCGTTTACTAAAACCCGAATTTTATCTAGCGACACTCAGCAGAGGGTATGGTCGTAAAACAAAAGGCTATATTTTATCAGATACGCAATCAACAGCTGCTGATATTGGCGATGAGCCATTACAATTCAAAAAAAAGTTCAGTAATCTTCGTGTAGCTGTTGATGAAGAAAGAGTTCGAGGAATTAATAAGTTATTGAGCGAGTACCCTTCCCTACAAGGAATTTTATTGGACGATGCATTCCAGCATAGAGCTGTTAAGCCTGGACTCTCCATCATTTTAACCGACTTTAGTAAATTGTATTATAACGATTGTATGCTGCCTACAGGTGGCCTTCGAGAATTTAAAAGTGGTTCAAAAAGAGCCAATATCATTATTGTTACCAAATGTCCAACAATCCTTTTACCAATTGAGCGTAAACGACTACTTTCTGAAATACAACCATTACCCCATCAAAATGTATATTTTTCCTTCATTAAATATGGAAATTTTGTTCCATTAAATGCCGAAGGAACCAACCCTCTTTCAAAGGAATACTATTTTGATCGAAACTTTTCAATTGTGCTCCTAACAGGAATAGCAAATACTAAAGCATTAGAATATTACTTAAAAGACAAGGTTAAAAACCTTACTCCAATTAAGTATTCAGACCATCATCATTTTACAAAAGAAGATATTGGGAATGTTCAAAAAATATTTAATAATATTGCAGCCGCAAATAAAATAATATTGACTACTGAAAAAGATGCAATGCGATTGAAGTCGCCCGAATTTTCGGAACTTTTAAAATCACTTCCAATCTTTTACATTCCAATAGAAGTTGAGTTTCACGATAAAGACAAAGAACTTTTTAACGAACAAATAACAAATTATGTTAGATCAAATCAAAAGCACAGCAACCTACATTCAAAGTAAAATAACACTACAACCCGAAATTGGAATTATTTTAGGAACTGGCTTAGGTGGATTAGTTAAAGAAATTAACATAAAGCACACCATCCCTTACGAAGAAATACCGAACTTCCCTGTTTCTACTGTAGAGGGGCATTCTGGAAAATTAATATTTGGTGAACTAGGTGGAAAAAATGTAGTAGCAATGCAAGGCCGTTTTCACTATTATGAAGGATACAACTTGCAACAGGTTACATTTCCTGTTCGTGTGATGAAATTTTTAGGTATCCAAAAATTATTTGTTTCTAATGCTTCAGGCGGTGTTAATCCTGCATTCGAAATTGGAGATTTGATGATCATCAATGATCATATTAATTTCTTTCCATCGAATCCATTGATTGGAAAAAACCTTGCTGAATTAGGTCCTCGTTTTCCAGATATGAGTGAAGCATATAACAAAGAAATTATTGCAAAAGCAAAAAAGGTGGCAGCTGCAAACAACATAAAAGTGCAAGAAGGTGTGTATTTAGGCTTATCTGGACCTACTTTTGAAACTCCTGCTGAATACCGAATGGTTAAAATTTTAGGTGCAGATGCAGTAGGAATGAGTACTATTCCAGAAGTAATTGTAGCACGCCACATGAATATCCCATGCTTTGCAATGAGTATAATTACAGATCTTGGTGTGGAAGGTAAAATTGTAGAAGTAACGCATGAAGATGTGCAGCATGTAGCATCATTGGCAGAAAAGAAAATGACACTCATCATGAAAGAATTGATGAAGGAATTATAATTAAAATTTCTACCACCGATACCTAATAATAACCTTCGTTTTCAATTCAACTAGCTGAATAGTTAATTACCTTTACAGTAAGAACACTATTTCAATGAAAAATATTATCCTAACTCTTGGAGCTAGTTTATTTATACTAACTGCTCATTCGCAATTATTAAAAACAAATTCTGCTTCAATCGACATTCCTCAGTTGGAACAAAAAGCGCAAGAGGCGAAGTCAAAATCACTTCTTTCGGGAGCAGCCAATACCTATGACATCAAGTATCATCGTTGTGAATGGATTGTTGACCCAGCTATAAATTATATAAAAGGAACCATTACTACCTATTTTAAACCAGTTGTTTCAGGTTTCAATCAAATGGAATTTGATTTGGTTAATTCTTTAACTATTGATTCTATTACTTATCAAAATAGTACAGTAGCTTACAATCAATTAACTAGCAATATTTTAAGCATAAACCTTCCAGCGGTATTACCTATTAATCAACTCGATTCCATAACAGTTCACTATCAAGGAATTCCTGCTGGCAGTGGATTTGGCTCTTTTGTTCAAACAACACATGGGCCTAGCAACACACCCATTATTTGGACCTTATCTGAACCATTTGGTGCTAGAGATTGGTGGCCATCCAAACAAGAT
>JBIIOB010000439.1:0-2636 GCA_044337125.1 Bacteroidia bacterium | reverse complement strand
TTATGGTTGTATTTCCCAATACTTCAACAACAACAACACCACCAGTTGTTCCATTCCAAGCAGGACAAGTTATTGTACCAGGTGAATTGATGGTTAAGGTATTGTAACGTGGTACGCGAATTACTTGAACCTTACCTGCTGATGTATAACTATAGGTTAATCCGCAATCAACCTCTATTGATGTTGCATTTGGAACACTTTTTACTTGACAAAATTCATATCTACCACAATTATTCAAATTGGTTACATCCCCCCATGTTGCATTATTGGGATTACTGATGGTTGGTACTCCTGCATCTGGCTGCCCTAAAATAGTAGCACCTTGCATTTGAATAATCATAATCAAATCGCCTGCAGCAAGTGTATTTCCTGCACCAAATCGACTGTTTGCATTTAATCCACTAACAGCAACACTAATAGTAGTAGCATTTGCAGCTGCATTCGCAGTTAAAGTTGTATACTCATTAACAATTGTTCCTGCTGCTGAAACTGTTACAGCACCATCAATTCCACGTTGAGCATAATTAAGTGTGGTAGTAAATAAAATACCAACCAATAAAAAAAGTTTTACGTTTTTCATTTCAGAAAAATATAGTTAAAATAGGATGACAATGTAATATTAAAAAATGATTTTTGCAATCAAAAACAGCGAGCTAACCATTTAATAATCAGATGCTAATTTCCTTAAAAGGGTTGTGTGGAATCCATTCGCTTGGCTTTAAATAGTCAATAAATGGCTTAATAATTCGGTTGGATAATGTATTACGGTGACGGATATAACAGGTTAGTTCATGTGCCTGCGCACCCACATTGCTTTTTATTTCGGAGGCCGTACGACCTAAATATAGTTTTTGGGAACCACATTGAATGGCTTGATTTACATAATCATACAGTACATTTTGATACAATTCAAATTCCTTGTTTACTTCATAATTCAATCCAATAAAATGAGCCTCAAGATCATTTTTCAAAACAAATGCACTTCTAAAACCAACTAAACTATCTCCAATAAAGTAGCCTTCAAAAGTAAACCGATCGGCTAACCTATTTTTCATCTCAATAAAATAGGCAGGAGTTAATGTCGCCATTCGAAATTTTGCTTTTAAATGAACATTCAAATACAATTGTTCAATAACAGTTGAATGTTGTTGAATATCATCTGCTGTAAATATTTTTCGTTTTAAAGCTTCTCCTTTTTTAATAATTGATTTAGCCCTACTCCTGTATTTTTTACTCATTGCATTTAAATACGCATCAAAAGAATTCCAACCAATTGGCACAATCATATTCGGCTCAACCAAAAAATCATGGTACTTAAATTCATCTAACTCATTTGAAAATTCTAATGTAGA
Source organism: Bacteroidia bacterium (assembly GCA_044337125.1). Taxonomy (GTDB): domain Bacteria; phylum Bacteroidota; class Bacteroidia; order 2-12-FULL-35-15; family 2-12-FULL-35-15; genus 2-12-FULL-35-15. The sequence continues at coordinate 1,284 of JBIIOB010000439.1, read as the reverse complement.
ATTGTAAAAATCTTTCACCAAAACTGCAGCAATTTTACCTCTCAATTTTTCTGATCTACTGATTCTATAAATTACATCAGCAAGTGCATCAAAAGCTAGTTTTTTATCTACCGTAGGCACTACAGCAAACCCATGTTCCCCACTAATACATGCATTCCCACAAATCAACAAACGCATATTAAAATGATCGGCACTTCGCAGCAAATGGGATTTAATATGTTTTTTAATATAATCAGCAACACAGCATCCATCTTCATCTTTTTCAGTTAAAGCACTGCCAAAACTTTCAGATGAAAAATCAATTGCCTGAAAATAGGCAATTGCAACTGGCTTTTTGTTTTCATAAATTAATGCATAATGAAAACGAATATTTTTTGGTGGGTTGTTTTCAAATACAGAAAGATAATCTAATTGTAAAAACTCACTACCATATTGCTCAACTTCTTTCCAATGCTCTTGATGAATCATAGCAACAGAATCATAGACAGCAAAAGCAAAGTTCGATGGCTGTTTACGAGCCATCGAACGCTTCTTATTTGGTATTTTATTACAGGATATTAGCATCTAATTTGTAATAACAATTAGTTGCTAGTTTGGTTCATTTCCTTCAGCATTAATTCTTTTATGAATTTTACAGGCGCACTTCCATAACTCAAGAATTTTTCATGGAATGTTTTCAATTTAAATTTATCACCTTGCTGCTTTTTCAACTCTTCACGAAAATCATAAATTTCAGTGTACCCAGTAAAGTAAGAACACAATTGTACTTGTGTAAGTGAAACTCTTTTCCATTTACCTTCCGCTTCGGCTTTTTGTTGAAATGCTTCATCTACCAGCAAATGCAATGCATCATCCTTGCTCATTTCCTTTGTATGAACACTGTAATCAAGTATTGTATTGCAAGTAGCGCGTAAGTTCCATTTGTAATACATCAACCACATTTCATCTGATTCAGCACCTGCACCATAACCACTTTCAAGCATCATTCGCTCGGTATATACAGCCCAACCTTCGATCATTGCTCCATTACCAAATAACGATTTAATTAAACTTGGCGATTGGTTACTATATACCAATTGCGTGTAGTGTCCTGGAATTGCTTCGTGTATATTTAAAATTTGTAGAATATAAAAATTATACTCACGTAAATAACTTTCTGCACGCTCTTTATCCCATCCACCAAGACTACCAACATTGTAATAGGTATTACCGTTTTTATCATATGGACCAGGAGCAGAAATTGATGCACCAGCTACACCTGCCATATAATCAGGCTCTTTACGA